>CAYVGD010000263.1:0-4160 GCA_964450095.1 uncultured Polaromonas sp. | reverse complement strand
CCCACCACCTACCTGGTGAACAAGCGCGGCGAGATCGTCAAGCAGTACGTGGGCACCCCCGACTTCGCGGCCATGCACCAGCTGATTGAAAAGCTGCTGGCCGAAAGCTGAACGTCCGGCGCCCGCCACACGGCTGAAGAAGCCCGGTCATCCTGCAAGGGATGCCGGGCTTTTTTCCATGGGGCGATGCGCCCACCCGTGCGCTGCCGGGACGGCCCACCTTGCTGCCACTGCGGGGCAGTGTGCAGGCCCGGAGCACCGCTGAGCCAAGTCAGCAAAGCGCTGCCACGCACCGGTCAGGCGCTTGCAGGCCAGCGCCTGCAGGCGCTCACTGTGCGCGGTAGGCGTCGTGGCAGGACTTGCAGGTCGCCGCGGTGGCACCGAAGGCGGTCTTGAGCGCGTCCAGGTTGCCGGTCTTGGCGGCGGCGGCCAGCTTGGTGGTCTCGGCCATCATCTTGTCGGCGCCTTCCTTGAACTTGACCTGCTCGGTCCAGATTTCGGGCTTGGCCTTGGAGCCAGTGACCTTGTCGGTGCCCGGGCCGAAGGCCGCCCACGGCAGCTTGGCCACGGTGGCCACGATCTCGGCGTTTTCGGCGGCGACCTTGGCATCGAAGGGCACGCGGCCGTTGGCCATGGCACCGATGCGCGAGAAATGCGCGCCCATCAGGGCATAGGCGCTCTGGCGGTACTTGACCGCGTCCTCGGGCTTGGCGAATTGCGCCGAGGCCGGCAGGGCCATGGCAAAAAGGCTGCCGACCAGGGCCAGCCGGGAGAAGGTGTTGCGGTTCATCGTGTGTCCTTTGTTGACGGAGTGACCGGACCGCCCCGCAGCTGCCCGGGTGAGAATAGGGCGGCCGGCCGGGCCGGGACTGGGACAGGTGCTGCGAAAGCCCGCACGGTGCCCAGGGCCAACCATAACCCACGCCGGCCAGGCAGACATTTCGATCTCTTTCAAAGCCGGGCCGATCCGTCGAACCGCCCAGGCAAGGAGCTGCTCCCCATGAACCCGACACCCGCGCACCGCGTGCGCATCTGGGACCTGCCCACGCGGCTGTTCCACTGGGCGCTGACGCTTGCCGTGACTGGCGCGATCGCCAGTGGCCTCCTTGGCGGGGCGGCCATGGTCTGGCACGAGCGTTTTGGGCAGGCCGTGCTGGCGCTGCTGCTGTTTCGGCTGCTGTGGGGCCTGGTGGGCGGGCGCTGGTCGCGGTTTTCAGCGCTGTGGCTGCACCCGCGCCACCTGCTGGCGGCGCTGCGCGGGCAGGACCGCACAGCGTGGCGCGCCGGCCACGGGCCGCTGGGCACGCTGTCGGTGCTGGCCATGCTGGCGGTGCTGGGCGCGCAGGTGGGCACGGGTCTCTTGAGCGACGACGCGATCTCTTACACCGGGCCGCTGGCCCACCTGGTGAGCCAGGCCAGCAACGCCCAGGCCACCGGCTGGCACAAGGGCTGGGGCAAGCTGCTGATCCTGGCGCTGGTGGGGCTGCACGTGCTCGCCATTGCGCTGTACAGCCTGCGTGGCCGGGGCTTGGTGGGTTCCATGCTGCACGGCGACAAGGCGCTGGAGGAGCCGGTGCCCGGCTCGCGCGACGACCTGCGCTCGCGCGTCCTCGCGCTGGTGCTGGCCCTGGCCTGCGCCGCGGCGAGTGCCTGGGTGTTCTCGCTCGCGCCTGCGGGCTTCTGAGGCCGGCGCAGGCCCGCGCTGCCCGGCGGCTACACTGCCGCGTCTTCACTTCGTCTGGCCTTGTGAACCGACCCGACATCCGCCTCGTGACCGTCTCCGACCCGCAGGACATGGACAGCGTGCGCGAGATCTTCCGCGAATACGCTGCCGGCCTGGGCGTGGACCTGGGCTTCCAGGACTTTGAGCAGGAACTGGCGGGCCTGCCCGGCGACTACTCGCCGCCCGGCGGCGTGCTGGTGCTGGCACACATCGACGGCGCGATCGCCGGCTGTTGCGCGCTGCGCCCCTGCGACGATACCGACCACACCAACGCCGCCGAGATGAAGCGGCTGTACGTGCGCAAGCCCTTTCGCCGCTTTGGCCTGGGCAGGCAACTGGCCGAGGCGGTGCTCGATCATGCCCGCACCGAGGGCTACCACTGCGTGCTGCTGGACACGCTGGACGACATGGAAGCCGCCCGCGCGCTCTATGCCGAGCTGGGCTTCGAGGAGATCGAGCCCTACTACCACAGCCCCCTGGCGGGCTCGCATTACCTCAAGGTCGACCTCTGAGCGAGCGACGCGAGGCCGGCCGCGCATCGGCCTGCGCCCGCCCGCCTTGCACCACTTGCAAGACAGCTGCTGCGGGCAGGACCCGGACCGCACCGGGGCGAAAAAAAAGCGCCTACCCAGCAAGGGAAAGGCGCCTTTCGGCAAGCCCGGCCGCGAAGCCGGGTTCCTGCAAGACGTGCGGCTTCAGAGCCAGCGCTTGCGGCGACGGTAGGACTTCATGTCGCGGAAGCTCTTGCGGCCGTCGCCGGCCAGGCCCAGGTAGAACTCCTTGACGTCGGGGTTGTTGGCCAGGTCGCTGGCCTTGCCGTCCATCATGATGCGGCCGCTTTCCAGGATGTAGCCGTAGTCGGCGTACTTCAGGGCCACGTTGGTGTTCTGCTCGGCCAGCAGGATGCTCACGCCTTCCTTGGTGTTGAGGTCGCGCACGATCTCGAAGATCTCGGCCACGATCTGAGGGGCCAGACCCATGGAAGGCTCGTCCAGCAGCAGCATGGAGGGCTTGGCCATCATGGCGCGGCCGATGGCCGTCATCTGCTGCTCGCCGCCGGAGGTGTAGCCGGCCAGGCTGGTGCGGCGCACCTTCAGGCGGGGGAAGTAGTGGTAGACACGCTCCAGCGCCTCGGCCAGTTCAGCCTTGCCCAGCGGGCGGGTGTAGGCGCCGGTCAGCAGATTTTCTTCCACGGTGAGGTGGCCGAAGCAATGGCGGCCCTCCATCACCTGGACCATGCCCATGTTCACCAGGTCACCGGGGGTGAGCTGGTCGATGCGCTGGCCCTTGAATTCGACGGATCCCTTGGTCACCTGGCCGCGCTCGGCGCCCAGCAAGGTGGAGACGGACTTGAGCGTGGTGCTCTTGCCCGCGCCGTTGCCGCCCAGCAGGGCGACGATGCTGCCCTGCGGCACCTCCAGCGAAACACCGCGCAGCACGAGGATCACGTGGTCGTAGATCACCTCGATGTTGCGCACGCTCAGCACCGGCTGGCTGGTCGCTGCGCGCTGTGAGGCTCCGGTGGCCGCTGCGGGCTGGCCGCCCTGAGCAGAGGGCGATCCGTTCTTGAGCGTCGCCGAGGGCTCTGGGGTGAGGGTGGCGGTCATTCAAACTCCTTGGGTGAACATGTGAAGAGCCCGGCCCGGGCCAGCCCGGAGGCTGGCACGGGCCGGGACTCCGATCAGGCCGGGCAGCGGCGCGGCGTGATCTTCTGCTCCGCGGCGTACTTGGCAGCCGATTCCTCGACCATCTCGCGGATCATCTTGCGGTCAGACGAGACCCAGGTCGGGGTGATGGTGTTCCACTTCGCGCCGTCCCACTGGATCAGCTTGACCACGCCTGCACCCTCGTGGTCGCTGCAGGACAGGCGGAACGAGGGCAGCATGCCTTCGATGCCCAGCTGCTTCAGGCGCTCGGGGGTCAGGTTGAGAGCCTCGAAACCGGCACGCAGTTCGTCGCCGTTGAGCGGCTGGCCGATCTTGTTGGCCAGGCGCTGGCCGTTGCGCACGGCTTCCACCCAGAACAGGGCGGCGGTCACGCCACGGTTCCAGTAGATGTTGCCGATGCGCTTGGGATCCTGCAGGTTGCCGCGGTTGCCACCGTAGACGACCTTCTCGATGTCCTGCACCAGCGGGAACTGTTTGCCAGAGGGCACGTTGGCCGCAGCGATGTAGCCCTTGGCGGCGTCACCGGCGGGCATCACGTCCTCTTCAGAGCCTGCCCACCACACACCCACCATCTTGTCGCGCGGGAAGTTGATGCGGGCCGCGCTGGTGATGGCGGTGGAGTTCATGCCGGCGCCGAAGCCCCAGAGGATCACGTAGTCCGGGCGCTCCTGGCGGATGCGCAGCCACTGCGACTGCTGCTCGATGCCAGGGGCTGCCACCGGAATGGAAACCAGCTCGAATCCCCAGTCCTTGGCCAAGCGATTGAGCAC
>CAYVGD010000262.1:0-4180 GCA_964450095.1 uncultured Polaromonas sp. | reverse complement strand
GGGGATATTCAACGACTGGGGAGTACCCGTAGAGAAATACGATGGTCCGGACGTAGCGCATGCAAAGACGCCTTTCAAAAATGAATTTTTAAGCGATATCATCCTCCAGCTTTTAGATGATGCAGCAAAGAAAGGCGGTCCCAAATGTATTGTCCGGGCAACAAAAGGCAAGGTAAGCGTGCTGCCGAAAGGGAGCAACAAGACCATATATCACTTTGACGAGGATACAAACGCGACGCTGGTCAGAGATAAGATCAGCATCGCGGACCTTGTCACCAGGGCGGGACTGCCCACCGAGCCGACCGCCGACATCCGCCGGGCCAAATGGCAAAAGCTGATGCTGAACCTGGTCTGGAACCCGCTGTGCGCCGTGACCCAGTCGTCGCCGGGCCACATCGTGCAGAGCGCATGGGCCGCGGACATGGTTCGCCGGCTGCTGCTGGAAGGCAGTGCCGTGGCCCGCAGCGTCGGCGTTGACGTGAAGGCAGACCCCGACGCGGAGCTGGAGCGCATTCGCAACAACTTTGCGCAGCAGCCCTCCATGCTGCAGGACATCCGCGCAGGCCGACCCCTCGAGTCGGATGCGATCGTGAATGCGGTGGTGGACATGGCGCGGTTGACGGGCGTGGCCGTTCCAACACTCCAAACCGTGGCTGCGATGCTCGATGTGCTCAACCGCGCGGTGACCCGGGAAGGCCAGGGGCTGGGCTTTAAGCCCAGGCGCTAGCTCGCCCCGCTGGGTTCAAAGGCCGGCGCCGAGCACGGGCCTGGCAGTCGCCGCCCTCTTCAGGCCGCTGGCCGCAGGTGCCATGGCCTGGGCTTTTGCCGCTCTGACGATCAGCCGGACGAAGGGTTCTGAGCGTCCAGCCAAGACGTGCGGCATGGTCAGCAGGGAAAGGACAGGCAGCAGGGGCAGGAAGGCCGCAAGGAAATGGCTTACGCCCTTGCGCGATGTTGAAGAAGCGGTGGCTTGCGCGGCGCAGGGGAGGGTGGTTCTCCCTTTTGAGCGGCAGGCCAGTTCCTGGCGCCGAGCAGGGAACGCGGAGCCGAACCATGTCTCACACTGCCGTCTTTCGTTTGGCCAGCATCGTGATGCTGGCCTTCGGCTGGGTGCTGCTGCTGGCACCCAACAAGCTCATGGCCATGTACGAGGTGGTGCTCCTCAATCGCACGGGTCTCTACAACACCTCTTTGTACGGGGCCGCCCTCATCGGCCTGGGTGTTCTCAACTGGCGAACCTCGGGCCTGGACTTGGCCCTGGTGCGGCCGGTGGCGCTGGGCAACCTGGTCGCCACGGGGCTGGGTTTCGCCTCGGCGCTGTACTGGCAGGTGACCGATCCGCAAAAACCCACGGGATGGATCAACGTGGCCATCCTGCTCGTTTTGTCGGTGCTCTTCGGCATTCTGCTGCTCAAGCGCTCTGACAGATAGTGCCGTCAGGAGGGCGCCGTCAAGAAGGCGTCTCCAAAAGGGCGCCGTCCATCCCGCCTGCACGCCCGTGCAGGGTGCGCCACCAGAGGCGGTTTCGGTGCCCGGCAACAGGCCGTGCGGGCTGTGTAACATTTGTTCACATCCCCGTTAAGATGCCGGCCACAAGGAGACTCGCATGACCCATTGGCTGGCCCGGTTCAGCATCCGCACGCGCTTGCTGACCATTGTCGGATTCACGCTGGTCGTGCTGTCCCTGTTTGCCGCCGTGGTCGTGGCAGAACGCTACCGCCAGGGCCAGGCGTTCGGTCGCGGCGTCCAGGCGATGGAGGAGGCGGCGCTCATCGGCGACCTGATTCACCAGTTGCAAAGCGAGCGGGGCCTGACCGGCGGCTTCATCAGCGCCCAGGGTGCCGCACAGGCGGCCGAGCCGCTCAAGCGCCAGCGCACGCAGGCCGACCAGCGACAGGCAGCGCTTCAGGCGGCGCTGGCCGCCGAAGACGCCGTGCAGCGCAAGATGCTGGTCGATCTGGCCAAGGAGCTCTCCGAAGTCCGCGGCAAGGTCGACGACCTGGCGATCGCCACGCCTGCCGCTGTCGGCTGGTACACGGCCCAGGTCGAGAAATGGCTGGCCCGCATCGGCCTGCTGCAGCGCCAGGCGCCGGATGCGGAATTCGGTCGCCAGATCACGGCCTACTTCTACCTGGTCTCGGCCAAGGAGTTCTACGGACGCGAACGCGCGCTCATCAACGCGGCGCTCAACAGCCGCAAGCCCCTGGGCGACGAGGGCCTGCGCAACCTCAATGCCATCGTGGCGCGCCAGGCCACCTTCGAGGCCCTGCTGCGTGCCAATGCCGACGCATCCGACGAGGCGCTGTTTGAAGAAGCCCTGAAATCCAAGGCCTCGGCCGCGGCGCTGGAGATCCGCAACACCGTTGTCGAGCAGGCCGCCAAGGGCGACTACCCCGTGCCTGCCACCGAGTGGTGGAGCCAGATCACCGCCAAGATGGACGCCGTCAAGCAGGTGGACGACCAGGTGTCCAAGCGCCTGAAGGCGCAGGCACGCGCCAAAGAGCAGGAGCGCACCCAGCAGCTGTGGCTGGCGGCGGCCGCGAGTGTGGCGGCCTTGCTGGTCAGCCTGGGCCTGGCCTGGGCCGTGATCCGCAGCATTCGCCAGCCCCTGGAGCGGTTGCAGGCCACCATGACCGAGATCGGTGAAAACTTTGATCTCTCCCGCCAGGTCAATGTGCCGGGACGCGACGAAATCGCCCAGACGGCCGCCAGTTTCAACCGCATGATGCGAACGCTCTCCGGCGCGATCGCCGAGGTCGATGCGGCCATGCAAGGCCTGGCCGCAGGCGATTTCTCGCGGCCCATCCAGGCCCCGCTGCGGGGCGACATGGACCGGCTCAAGCAGTCGGTGAACCAGACGCTCGCCTCGGTGGCCGAAGTGATGAAGGGCCTGGGCGAGGTGACCCATGCCCTGCAGGCCGGCGACCTGTCCAAGCGCATGAACGTGAAGGCGCGCGGTGCCTTCGAGCAGGCCGCCAGCCAGCTCACGGCCGCCGTGGTCTCGCTGGAGGCCATGACCAGCGACATCGGCCGCGTGATGAGCGCGGTCGCCGGCGGCGACCTGCGGCTTCGCGTTCAGGCGCAGGCCCAGGGCGACCTCATGCGCCTGAAGGACGACATCAACGGCTCCCTGCAGTCGCTCAGCCGCACGCTGCAGCAGATCAACCAGAACACCCGCCAGGTCGCCACCGCCTCGGGCCAGACCAGCACCGCCATCAGCCAGATCGCCGACGGCGTGCAGAACCAGACCATGGCCCTGGGCCAGGTTTCCACGGCGGTCCGGCAGACCACCACCGCCGTGGCCGAGGTATCGCGCAACACCGAGTTCGCCAGCCACCAGGCCCGCGACGCCTCGCTGCTCACCCGCGCCGGCATCGAGAAGATGGAGCGCATGGTGGAGATCGTGGGCCGCATCGCGGCCAACTCCGAGAAGATCAACAAGATCACAGAGGTGATCGAGAAGATCGCCAACAAGACCAACCTGCTGTCGCTCAATGCCGCCATCGAGGCCGCGCGCGCCGGCGAGCACGGCAAGGGCTTCTCGGTGGTGGCCGAGGAGGTGGGCAAGCTCGCCATCAGCAGTGCCGAGAGCACGCAGGAGATTGCGGCCCTGGTCGGCCAAGCCGTGCAGGAGACGCGCCACGCAGTCGATGCGGTGCAGCAGGTGCGCGCCGACATGATCCAGCTCGAGGGCAGCTCTCAGCAGACCCGCTCCATGCTCGAGCGCATCGCCGCCGCCATGGAGCAGCAGGCCAGCGCGGTCGAGGAGATCAACGCCAACCTCTCCAGCCTGGACCGCATTGCATCGGCCAACGCAGCGGCTTCCGAGGAGATCACCGCCACCGTGATCGGCCTGTCGCAACTGGCCGACGCCACCCGCCGGGAAGTCGAGCGCTTCGCCGTCTGAGTGCGCGGGCGCGCGCATGGGCTGGTCCGCGCCGCATCCGCTGAGGTGGGTGCGCCCGGCCTGGCTGTGCGGCACCGGGGTCACTCAAGGCAAGCTCCGCCGGATGCAGGCCGGCCCCAGCGGGCAACAGGGCCCTGCATCGCCCACTGCCCCGGCCTGAGCTGGACCGGTCTGGACTGGAACGCCCTGGAAACGGCCGGGGCGCCCCGGCCCGGGATGGGAAATCCCTGTTGGTCCTTCCTGCCTGCAAGGGTAAAATACGGTCGAGCCTTT
>CAYVGD010000261.1:0-4240 GCA_964450095.1 uncultured Polaromonas sp. | reverse complement strand
GCCCCCGGTGGCTTTTTTCTGCCGTGTCGGAGCCGCGTCTTGAGAGGCGGCCTGCCGCCGCCGACCC
Source organism: uncultured Polaromonas sp. (assembly GCA_964450095.1). Taxonomy (GTDB): domain Bacteria; phylum Pseudomonadota; class Gammaproteobacteria; order Burkholderiales; family Burkholderiaceae_C; genus Polaromonas. The sequence continues at coordinate 4,173 of CAYVGD010000261.1, read as the reverse complement.
CCTGGCGCCCCCATGCCTCGGCCCCGGCGAAGCGAGTCCGGGCGAGGCAGGCGCTAGCATTGCAACTTTTTGTAATTTGACCCGGTGACGGGTCTTCCCAACGCAATTGCCCCGCATGGCTTCCTCCTCTTCCTTTTCCGTGGGTGGCACCGGGCTGCGCCTGGGCTGCTTGCTGCTGGCCGGCGCGGCGCTGCCAGGGGCGGCGGTGTTGGCCACCCGTTGGCTGGAGACATCTCCCGGGCGTCCCGGGGCAGGGTGGCTGGTGTTGCCCGCGTTGGTTGCCGGGCTCGGCATCCTTTTGCTGGGATTCTGGGCCATGCAGCCACTTCGGCGGGGCCTGGTGCGCATCGAGCGCAGCCTGGACTCGGCCGAGCGCAGCGAGGGGCTGCCACCTTCGCTGCCGGCCAGTGGCGTGCTGGAAGTCGACCGAGCCCTTTCGTCCCTGAGGCAGTGGCTGGAGGACCTGCGAGGTGATGCCTTGCTTTGGAAGGCACACCTCGCGCGCGGTGAGGCGTCCACCAGCGAACTGGGCACGCCGGCGGCGAGGTCGCCAGCAGCGTTGGCCGGGCTCCATGGGCTGCTGCAGGCTCATCTGCAGCGCCAGCAACTGCTGCTTTCGGGCTGGCAGGATTACCTCAGGCGCGTTCACCAGGAGGGGCAGAGCCTGTCCGGCGCCTGGGACGCGATGCCGCCGGCCTGGCGCGACCACCCCCAGGTCCAACCGGCGGTGGGGCTGATGCGGCAGGGTGACGATGCACTGATGCAGTCGGTGCAGCAGATGACGCACGTGGTCGAGCGCAACTCCATGACGCTGGCCGAGCTGTCCTGGCAGGCGCGCAGCATCAACCAGGCGATGACGCAGCTGGCCACCAATGGCGGGCAGGTGGTGGAGTCCTCGCAGTTGCTTGCGCAAAGCGCGGGGCAGGTCAGCGCCCAGGCCGCGGAGGTGGGCGAGAAGGCGCGTCAGGCGCAGCAAAGCTCGCAGCAGGGGCAGCAGGAATTGCAGGAGGCCATCGCGGCGATGCGCACGATGGGCCGACAGACCCGCGAGGCGGGCGAGGCCATGAGCCGCCTGCAGGAGAGTTCGCGCAAGATCGAGCACATCGTGCAGCTCATCCGCGAGATCGCGGACAAGATCAACCTGCTGTCGCTCAATGCCGCCATCGAGGCCGCGCGCGCCGGCGAGCATGGCCGGGGTTTTGCGGTGGTGGCCCAGGAGGTGCGCAACCTGGCCGAGAAAACTTTCGCCGCCACGCACGAGATCGATGCCACGGTGGCGGGCATCATGCGCGAGACCGGCCAGGCGGTGCACGGCATCAACACCCTGCTGTCCCAGGTGCAGGACAACGTCGTGCAGATCGAGCACGTGGGCGAGCGGCTGGATGGCATCCTGAATTTTTCGGGCGTGCTCTCAGGAAACATGGAGGGCATGGCGGGGGCTTCCGAAACGTCCACGCGCCAGGTGCACGACATTTCCGGGTTCCTGGGCCGGATGCAGGCCGAGTTGCTGGATTTCGGTCAGCGCATCCAGGCCCAGGAGACCCAGATCGAAGGCCTCACCGAACTGTCCGAGGGTTTCTTCGACCAGTTGGTGGCGATGCGTTTCGAGACCACGCACAGCCGCATGTACCGCGTGGCGCGCGCAGCCGCCGATTCAGTGCAACTGGCCTTTGAGCAGGCCCTGGCGCAGGGGCGTATCCAGCGCGGCGATTTGTTCAGCGACGCCCTGGAGCCCATGGCGGGCACCCAGCCCACCAAATACCGCTCCCCGTTCGATGCCTTCACCGACCAGGTGCTGCCCGCGATCCAGGAGGCGGTGTTGAGCGAGCAGCCCACGGTGGTGTTTGCCATCTGCACCCACCGAACCGGCTACGTGCCCACCCACAACCTGAAGTTCTCCCAGCCGCTGACCGGGCGCCACGAGGTGGACCTGGTCAACAGCCGCACCAAGCGCATCTTCGGCGACCGCACGGGCATGCGCTGCGCGACGCACACCAAGAAAATGCTGCTCCAGACCTACAAGCGCGACACCGGGGAAATCATGCACGACCTGTCGGTGCCGCTGTGGGTGGATGGCACGCATTGGGGTGGCTTTCGGATGGGCTACAAGGCCGACTGAGCGGCGCATCCGGCGGTCGAACGGAGGCAAGCCGGCGGGCTGCAGGCTCGGCTTTTGCGCAGAAACCCCGCTTTTTGCTCAGCCGGTGACCTCAAACCGGGTCAAAAGACGCATCTGAGTCTTTTCGCGTGACGGCTGTGTACATGAATTGACCAAGAAGGATGGATGGTTACCAATGGGTCGGCTTAGCATGGGTCTGCCCATTGCCTGCCGATGGGTGCTGTCTTCGCAACCACTTCATCACAGGGAGATCTTCATGAAGAAAACGCTCACCGCATCGATTCTGGCCATGGGCCTGGTTTTTTCTGCACAGGCCAAGGACATCGTTGACACCGCCGTGGAGGCTGGCAACTTCAAGACCCTGGCCACCGCGTTGGGCGCCGCCGGTCTGGTGGACACGCTCAAGGGCCGCGGGCCGTTCACCGTGTTTGCACCCACCGATGCGGCCTTTGCCAAAATTCCGAAGGCCGACCTCGATGCGCTGCTCAAGGACAAGGCCAAGCTCACCGCCGTGCTCACTTACCACGTGGTGCCGGGCCGGGTGATGGCAGCCGACGTCAAGCCCGGCAAGGTCAAGACCGTGCAGGGCTCGGAACTGACGGTGAGCACCGGCGGCGGCGTGAAGGTGGACAACGCCAATGTCATCAAGACCGACATCATGGCCGACAACGGCGTGATCCACGTGATCGACTCGGTGGTGCTGCCCAAGTGAGCCCGGCCCGGCGCGGCTTGAGGCCTGCGCAGCGGTCCGTGCTTCGGTGGCCGCGCAGCCCAGGTGGCGCTGCGCGGCCTGCCCGCGCTTTGTGGGAAAATCATCCAGCCTCGCAATCCACAAGGGCGAGAAAGGCAGACCGGTGATGACACCGCGAGCGACGTCGGCACCCCGCACGCACCGCCTGAGGCGGTGAACGGCCTGCACCAGCACCTCTTGCCCTGACAAGCGCGGCACCGTCCGCGCTTTTTTGTTGTCCTCTCCAGAGTCTCGATTCCATGGTCCAGATCACCCTTCCCGATGGTTCGCAGCGTCAGTTTCACAAGCCGGTCACCGTGGCCGAGGTGGCTTCGTCCATAGGCGCAGGCCTGGCCAAGGCCGCCCTGGGCGGCAAGGTGGACGGCCAACTGGTGGACACGAGCTTCACCATCGCCCGTGATGCGAAGCTGTCCATCGTCACCGCCAAGGACGCCGACGGGCTCGAGCTCATCCGCCACTCCACGGCGCACCTTCTGGCCTATGCGGTGAAGGAGCTCTTCCCCGAGGCGCAGGTGACGATCGGCCCGGTGATCGACAACGGCTTTTATTACGATTTCTCGTACAAGCGACCGTTCACGCCCGAGGACCTGCAGGCGATCGAAAAGCGCATGACCGAACTTGCCGCCAAGGACGAGCCGGTGGCGCGCCGGGTGCTGCCGCGCGACGAGGCCGTGGCGCATTTCAAGGCCCTGGGCGAGCACTACAAGGCCGAGATCATCGGCAGCATCCCGGCCGGTGAAGATGTCTCGCTCTACCGCGAAGGCGGCTTCGAGGACCTGTGCCGCGGCCCGCACGTGCCCAGCACCGGCAAGCTCAAGCATTTCAAGCTCATGAAGGTGGCAGGCGCCTACTGGCGAGGCGACAGCAAGAACGAGATGCTGCAGCGCATCTACGGCACGGCCTGGGCCAGCAAAGAGGACCTCCAGCAGTACCTCACCCTGCTGGAAGAGGCCGAAAAGCGCGACCACCGCAAGCTCGGCCGAGAGCTCGACCTTTTCCATGTGGACGACCATGCCCCGGGGCTGGTGTTCTGGCATCCCAAGGGCTGGACCGTGTGGCAGGGCGTGGAGCAGTACATGCGCCAGGTCTATCGCGACAACGGCTACCAGGAGGTCAAGGGTCCGCAGGTGATCGACAAGACCCTGTGGGAGAAGACCGGCCACTGGGACAAGTACCGCGAAAACATGTTCACCACCGAGAGTGAAAAGCGCGAGTACGCATTGAAGCCCATGAACTGCCCGGGCCACATCCTGATCTTCAAGCAGGGCATCAAGAGCTACCGGGACCTGCCGCTGCGCTACGG
>CAYVGD010000260.1:900-4250 GCA_964450095.1 uncultured Polaromonas sp. | reverse complement strand
ACCGCCCCCTTGGCCTTGGACGAGATGCGCGCCGCGGCCCGCCGCGCCTGCAGCCTGATGAAGGTGCTGGCCAACCCGGACCGCCTGCTCATCCTCTGCCAGCTGGCCCTGGGCGAGAGGTGCGTGGGCGAGCTCGAACGGCTGCTGGGCATCGTGCAGCCGACGTTGTCGCAGCAACTCACGGTGCTGCGGCAGGAACAGCTGGTGAGCACACGCCGGGAGGGCAAGCGCATTCACTACCGGCTGAGCAGCCCCGAGGCGCTGGCGGTGATGCAGACCCTGCACCAGCAATTCTGCGCACCCCATGCACATTGACATTGCTTTCGGAGGCTTTCCAAGATGAGCATCGACTGGTTGAATTTCACGCCCTGGGCTTCACTGGCCGGTGGCCTGCTGCTGGGCCTGGCTTGCGCCGGCTTCGTGCTTCTCAACGGCCGCATTTTGGGCATCAGCGGCATCGTGGCGGGCCTGCTGCCCGCGCGCCGGGGCGATGCTGTTTGGCGCCTGTCCTTTTTGCTGGGCCTGCTGGCGGCACCGGCCGTGCTCGCCTGGCTGGCCGACCCGGGCTGGCTGGCGCCGCCGCGCATCGACGCCGGACCGGGCCTAGTCGTGCTGGCGGGCTTGCTGGTCGGTTTCGGTACGCGCCTGGGCTCTGGCTGCACCAGCGGGCACGGGGTGTGCGGGCTGTCTCGGCTCTCGCCGCGGTCCCTGGTGGCCACGCTGGCATTCATGGGGGCGGGCTTTGCGGTGGTTTACGCGGTGCGTCATGTGTTCTGAAGAAAGGGTCGCATCATGAACAGGCGTGTGCTGCATCGCGTGAGCGAATTCGTCGTGGGCTTGCTGTTCGGCTGGGGCCTGCTGATCTCGGGCATGACCGACCCGGGCAAAGTGCTGGGCTTTCTGGATCTCGCCGGTGGCTGGGACCCTTCGCTGGCCTTCGTCATGGGCGGTGCGATCGCCGTGGGCGTGCTGGCCTTTCGGGCCTCAGGGCGCAGGACCACCTCCTGGCTGGGAGGCTCGATGCACCTGCCCACCGCCAGCGACCTGGACCGGCGCCTGGTGCTGGGCGCGCTCATCTTCGGTGCCGGGTGGGGGCTGGCTGGCTTCTGCCCGGGGCCGGGCCTCGTCGCGATGGCCGCTGGCGAGCCCCTGGCCCTGGTGTTCGTCGTGGCCATGCTGGCGGGCATGCTGCTTCAGTCCCTGGTGGACCGCTTGCTGCGCAGCAAGCCTGGACCTCAGGGCGCCGCCTGAGTCCCTGGGCTGGCGCACAATCGCCGCTCGCATTTCGAGGAACCGTCATGAATGTCCAGTCCCTGAGCCCCGAATTCGCCGCCACCGGCCAGATCACCCCGGACCAGCTGCCTGAGATCGCGGCGGCGGGCTTCAAGTCCATCATCTGCAACCGCCCTGACGAGGAAAGTCCCGGCCAGCCCGCCTTTTCCGAAGTGGCGCGCGCGGCTGAGCAGGCCGGCCTTCAGGCGCGCCACTTGCCAGTGGTGTCGGGCCAGGTGAGCGATGCCCACGGCGTGGCCATGGCCCAGCTGCTGCGGGAGCTGCCCGCCCCGGTGCTGGCCTACTGCCGAAGCGGCGCCCGTTCCACGGGACTCTGGCAACTGGCGCAGGGACGCTGAGCATCCCTCCCCGGCTCTGCGCCTGGCTGGCCTTTCAGGCGCGGCGCACAGCCCCGGGAAAAAAGGCTTCCAGCCCGCCTTCCGGTTCGAAGCGCTGGTTGCGCCAGGTCAGGCGCGTGGGGCCGTGCCAGGCCGGACTCACCACCGGATGCCGAGGATCGCCCGGGTAGCAGATGACCCGGCAACCCTCCTGGTCGAAGGGCTCGGGCTCGATCAGGGCAGGGCGCTCGGACCGCGCCCTATCGATGGCGCTTTGCACCGTGCGGTGCGGTGCCAGTTGCACCAGCGTCATGATCTGCACCGGCACCAGGCCGAGGCGGCCTTCCCAATAGCGCCGCAGCGCCTCGGCCGGCTCCAGCCAAGTGCCTTCGGTCACCTCGTGCGCATCCACCTCCACGTCCTGGCCCGCCGGCGCGGCCGCCACAAAGAAGCGGGTGTCAAAGCGCCGGTCGCTCACGCTGGGCATGCGCGGTGTGATCCAGCGCGACCAGGGGTGCAGCGTGCGGGTGGCCAGCCGGTGAAGCCCCAGCTCGCCCGTGGCCTCCAGGAAGCCCGCGCCCGACTGGACTTTCTGGCGCAATTCGGCCAGCCGGCTGGCCGGTGCGGTCAGGCCCAGCAACAGGCCGGATTCCTCGAAGGTTTCTCGCAGCGCGGCCACGTGCAGGCCGCAGGCGGTCGCCGCATCGAGACCGGGCTCGGCCAGCGCCAGGTGCAGGGCCTCGGCCGGCTGGTCCAGGCGGTCGGCCGCCACGGTGCAATCGGCCCGGTCGAGCTTGCCGCCCGGAAACACATGGATGCCGCCGAGCACACGTGAATTGCCGTGCCGCTTGAGCAGCAGCACCTGCAGGCCGTGCGGGCCGTCGCGCAGCAGCACCACCGAGGCCGAAGGCGCAGGCGGGCTGCTGACTTCCAGGCTGTTGATCTCCAGGTTCATGGACCCATTGTGGACGAGCGCGTCGGGCCGCTGCACCGGCCTGCGGCCTGCCAACGTCGCCTTTGCTACAGTGGCCGGACGTGCTGTCGGGCTGGGGCCGGGCAGCCGCGGTTGCTTTTGAGCCCACACGCCCGAGAACGTCCATGCACACTTTCCATCCACCCTGGTGCCGACCCGTCCGGTGCGTGGCGCTTGCAGCGGCCCTGGTGCTTCTGCCAGTGGCCCATGCGCAGACCTTCAAGCTGCAGTGCGACGTGGAGGGCAAGCCTTCCGAGCCGGTGGTGCGCGTCTCACCGGCCCGCGTGGCGGTGGAACTGCAGGTGATCGGGCGCAACCTCTACTTCCACGTCGCCGGCCCGCCGTTCTACGAGATGCGGGTGAGCACCCTGGTGACGGAGGAATTCCAGGGTGAGAACCTCACCTCGGGCACGCACATCGGTGCACGCCGACAGCAGCGCAGCAGCCAGCGTGAAACCGAGATCCTCATCGAGCGTGGCACGCTCGAGCTGGTAGCGCACCAGGACCTCACGCACGGCGGTAAACCGCTTCGCTTCAAGTACGCGGGCAAGTGCCGGCAGGCCTGAGCGCGGGCCGGTCAGAGACGGGTTGGCCGCTGGCAAACGCTGGCTGACCGCTGACCGCTGACCGCTGACCGCTGACCGCTGACCGCTGACCGCTGGCCCGGGGCAGGGGCAGGGCAGGGGCAGGGGCAGGGGCAGGGGCAGGGCAGGGGCAGGGGCAGGGGCAGGGGCAGGGGCAGGGGCAGGGGCAGGGGCAGGGGCAGG
>CAYVGD010000260.1:0-800 GCA_964450095.1 uncultured Polaromonas sp. | reverse complement strand
GAGTCCGCAGCCCCAGTCGGGCCGCCATCAGCGCATCGCCTTGACCTGGAGGCTGCGCCCGGCCCGGGAACAGCCCGCCTCAAGCGGTGGGCGTGGCTTCTTCCCAGGGCGCCGGTGCTTTTGCGGCGGCGGGGCTTTGCCCGGGTGAGCGGTCCGCCGGCGTCTGGGCTGCGGGCACGGCACCCGTGCCTGCGCCTGCGCCGGGGGCCAGCTCTCCACCCAGGGCCTCGAGCAGGTCGGGCAGCAACTGCGAGAGCTCGCCCGTGGTGATGGCGGCATCGGCATCGAAGCCATCCTCGCCCGTCTCCTTCACGCCTTCCATCACCACGTCCAGCATCTTGATGCGCTTGACCTGGCCCTTGTCGGTGAGCACGAAGGACACGCGGCCGTTCCAGGTCAGCGCCAGCTGCGTGGGCAGCTTGCCTTCGGTGATGTGGCGGCTGATTTCCTCGAGTTCCAGAGTGTGGCGGGCATAGCGCACGCTGGACTTGCGGTCGTCCGGGGTCTTGAGTTCGCAGTCCTGGTCCAGGCTGAAGCCGGCGGGCGCCTCCTGGGTGCTGAGCCACTGCGCCATGCAGGTAGCCGGTGACAGCTGCGTCTGCACCGGGCGCACGATGAAGCTGTCGCCCCGCAAGCTGGCCAGCGCGTCGATCAGCAGGCTGATCACTTTGTCGCTGGTGGCGCTGGAGCCGGTGCCCACCACCATCATCTGCTGCTGCGCATCGAGCCAGACGCGGGTGTGCGAACGCTTGCTGAAGGCGCGCGGCAACAGGTCCTGGACGACCTCTTCCTTGATCTGC
>CAYVGD010000259.1:0-4281 GCA_964450095.1 uncultured Polaromonas sp. | reverse complement strand
AGCTCCATCTCGAAGTGGTAGTTCTTGGTTTCGGGCGGATAGGCCACGGTCGCGCCGGACTGCACGAGCGTCGAGGGCGTCTTGGTGAAGTAGAAGGCGCGTTCGGCGGCCTTGTCGACCGGGCGGCCCATCTCGACGGCGTGCGCATGGTAGTTGCGGCCGACGCAGAAGATGCGGCCCACGGGGTAGCGTTCGGCCTGGCCGCGGATGGGCAGCGAAGGCACGGCGGCGGGGGGGAAGAGGTAGGTGGTCATGTTTTTTTGTCAGCGAAAGGATTGACTGGGCAGGAGCCCGGCTCGCGGCCGATTCGTGGCGGATCGCAGTGGATCAGGGCACGCCGCGGATCGCCCGGAGCCTGGGCTCCTGCAGGGGATGGGTCAGGTGCGCACCTCGTACACGCCCAGCTTGCGGTGCAGCGGCGACTCGTCGGCCATGAACAAGAAGGCAGGCTGGTCGGCCGACAGGTTGCGAAGGCTCACCGCCTCGTAGCCCGGGGCGCAGCAGGTGTCGGCGGCCTCGAGCGTGAAGGCCTGGCCGCAGACCTGCACCTCGGCGCGGCCTTCGATCTGGTGGAACACGCAGGCGGGCGAACGTGCGGGCAGGCGCAGTGTCTGGCCCGGGCGCAGCATCAGGGCGTAGTAGCCCAGGATGTTCTCGGCGTCCTCGCCGGTCTCGGGGTTGACGTAGGTGACCTGCACGCAGTCCTGCGCCGGGTCGTTGGAGGCCAGGGCCAGCAGCGCGGCACGGGCGTCGGCCCAGGGATAGCGCAGCATGGGGTAGCGCTTGCCGCTGCGCTGGAACACCTGGGTGGGCAACACGCCACCGCGGCCATAGGCCTGAAAGCCCTGGCCGGGCAGGACCTGCTGGCGGTCGCCGTTGACATGGTAGGAAGCCTCCATGTAGTAGACGAGAGGCAGGTCCAGCACGTCCAACCAGATCACGGGGTCGGTGCCGTCGTGCCCGTGCTCATGCCACAGGCCCGTGGGCGTGAGGATGAGGTCACCGCGGCTCATGGGGCATTTCTCGCCATCGACCGTGGTGTAGGCGCCCTCGCCTTCCACGATCATGCGCACCGCGTTGGGCGTGTGGCGGTGGCTGGGTGCCCATTCGCCAGGCAGCAGCAACTGCATGCCCAGGTACATGGCGGCGCTGGCCTGCATCTTCTCCAGGCCGTGACCCGGGTTGGCCAGCACCAGCACGCGGCGCTCGGCCTTTTCGATGGGCGTGAGCTCGCCTGCGCGCAGCAGGAGCGGCTTGATGGCCTGGTAGGACCAGTGCGTGGGCTGGGTGCGGCGGGTGGGCACGTGCGGCGGCAGCACGCCGCGCAGGCTGGGCCACAGCGGCACCAGGTTCTGGCCCGTGAGCTGGTCGCGGTATTCGAGCGGCAGGTCTTCCAGGCGTCCGAGGTCGTTCATCATGGGGTTCTCCTTCGGGTTCAGGCCAGGGCCGGCTCGGTCACCGGTGCGCTCTGGTGCTCGGCCAGGCAGTTGCCCACATTCCATCCGTAGAGCCACTCCATGGCGTCGTAGAAGCGCTCGGGCGTGCGGCCGCGCCAGAGGTCGTTGCGCACCAGGCGCTCCACGCCCTTGGCGTGGTAGATGCGGCCCATCTCGCGCGCCGACAGCACGATGCGCGCGGTGCGAGCCACGCGCGAGCGCTGGTAGAGGTCGAGCGCAGCGGTCCAGTCCTTGCCCGTCACGCGCAGGGCTTCGCCCAGCGTCACGGCGTCTTCCAGCGCCATGCAGGCTCCCTGGGCCAGGTACTGCGTGGTCGGGTGGGCGGCATCGCCCAGCAGGGTGACGCGGCCATAGGTCCACTGGCCGATGGGCTCGCGGTCGGCCGTGGCCCAGCGCTTCCAGCTCTTGGGCAGGTCGATCAGCTGGCGCGCCATGGGCACGATGCCCTGGAAGTAGCTCTGCACCTCTTCCTTGCTGCCCTCGGTCACGCCCCACTCCTCCTGCTGGCGGCTGTGGAAGGTCACGACCACGTTGTACTGCTCGCCGCCGCGCAGCGGGTAGTGGACGAGGTGGCAATTGGGGCCCACCCAGATGCTGGCGGCGTTCCATTTGAGCGCGTCGGGAAAGTCTTTTTTCTCGACCACGGCGCGGTACACCACGTGCCCGGTGACGCGCGCCGGATCGCCCACGTACTGCTGGCGCACCACGGACTTCACGCCGTCGGCGCCGATGAGCGCCTGGCCGCGGAAGGTCCGCCCATCGGCGGTGTGGAGCGTCACGCCGTGCCCGTCCTGCTCCACGCGGTCGATGCGGGTGCTGGTGAAGATCTCCACCTGCCCGGTTTCCTGCGCGCCTTCCAGCAGAGAGAAATGCACATCGGCGCGGTGGATCACCGCGTAGGGGTTGCCAAAGCGCTGGCGGAACTTCTCGTCGGTGGGGATCTTGCCGACCTGGTAGCCGTCGACGGCGTCGTGCATCACCATGAAGTCGGTGTACACGGCGCGCGCACGTGCTTTTTCGCCCACGCCGAGGGCATCGAACGCGTGGAAGGCGTTGGGGCCCAGCTGGATGCCGGCGCCGATTTCACCGATCTCGGGCGCCTGCTCGAACACCTGGACCTTGAAGCCCTGGCGCACCAGCGCAAGCGCAGCGGCCACGCCACCGATGCCGCCGCCGGCCACCAGCACGGGCAGCGTTGCTGAAGTTGCAGACATGGGAAGACTCCTTGTCGTCATGTTGAAATGGGATAAATAATATGCATGCATAGCTTTTTCGTCAAGCGGCCGAAACAGGCTGCGCGGGCACAATCGGCCCATGACTGCGCCCGGCCATCCTTACGAAGAACTCACGCCCGATGTGGTGCTCGACGCCCTGGCCAACGTGGGTATCTGGGGCGACGGAAGGCTCACGGCGCTTTCGAGCTACGAGAACCGCGTCTACCAGGCCGGCATCGAGGACGACCAGGCCGGGCTCCTGGCCCCGGGCAGCCAGGTGGTGCTCAAGTTCTACCGGCCCGGGCGCTGGAGCGATGCACAAATCCTGGAGGAGCATGCGTTCGCCGCCGAGCTGATGGCCGCCGAGGTGCCCATGGTCGGGCCGCTGGCGCTGCAGGGCAGCACCCTGCACCAGCATGCTGGCTTCGCCTTCAGTGTGAGCCCCCGCCGCGGCGGGCGCAGGCCCGAGCTGGAGCGCCTGGAGGTGCTGGAGTGGATCGGTCGCTTCCTCGGCCGCATCCACCTCGTGGGCGAACGGCGGGCCTTCGTGCAGCGGCCCGCGCTCGACGTGGCCAGCTTCGGCGAGGCCAGCCGCCGGCTGCTTGTGGAAGGCGATCACCTGCCGCTGGACGTGGCTTCCCGCTGGGACCGCACCTTGACCGAAGCGCTGCAAGTGGCCCAGGGCCTGTGGGACGAGGCAGGTGAGCTTCAGCTGCTGCGGCTGCACGGCGACTGCCACCCGGGCAACATCCTCTGGACGCCCGAAGGCTCGCCCGAGGCCGGCCCGCATTTCGTGGACCTGGACGATGCGCGCACGGGCCCCGCGGTGCAAGACCTGTGGATGCTGCTGTCGGGCGATCGCGCGCAGCAGCTGCAACAGCTGGGCGCGCTCATCGACGGCTACGAGGAGCTGCGCGAATTCGACCGGCGCGAACTGCGGCTCATCGAAGTGCTGCGCACGCTGCGGCTGGTGCACTACAGCGCCTGGCTGGCCCAGCGCTGGAGCGATCCGATCTTCCCGATCAACTTCCCCTGGTTCGGCACGCGCGACTACTGGCAAGGCCAGGTGGACCTGCTGGTCGAGCAGATGGAAGAGATGCAGGCACCCCCGCTGGTGGCCTGAGGCCGTCCCGCTGGGCAGGCCGCCCGGCCCCTGGCGCTCGGGCATTCGGCGCGGCAGGCAGGCGCCACCCACCCAGGCGCCAAGCGTCCAGACCGGACCGACCCACGTCGGCCGAGGTCGAGCTCGACCAGTCGAACCCGGCCGATGCGTCGGCAGCCCGGCCCACCCCTTCTCACGCGCAGCCCATGCGGCGGCACCGGCCAAGCTCAGGCGCCCAGCAAGTCGGCCAGGTGCAACAGGTCTCTGGCGTGCAGGTCGTTGCCCGCCTGGGGCGAGACATCCTTGATGTGGTTTGCACCAAACTCCAGCGGCCGCTCGATGTAGGCCGTCTGCAGGCCGCAGGCGCGCGCGGCGGCCAGGTCATCGTGGTGCGCGGCGCAGAGCATCACGTCCGAGGGCTGCGCATCGAACACCTCGGCCACGCCCAGGTACGTGGCCGGGTCGGGCTTGTAGGCGCGAAACACCTCGGCCGACAGAATGCAGTCCC
>CAYVGD010000258.1:0-4314 GCA_964450095.1 uncultured Polaromonas sp. | reverse complement strand
CCTTGCCGAAGCTGTAGCCCATGAGCACGCTCACCCGGTCCTGCGCGGCGTTGGCGGCCCACCAGCGGTTGATCTCGGCGAACAACTCGGCATCCGGCCGCCAACGATAGATGGGCAGGCCGAAGGTCGATTCGGTGATGAACACGTCGCAGCGCACCGGCTCGAAGGCGGTGCAGGTGGCATCGGGGGCGACCTTGTAGTCGCCGCTGGCCACCCACACCTGGCCGCCGTGGGCCAACCGCACTTGCGACGAGCCCAGCACGTGGCCGGCCGGGTGCAGCGACAGCTCCACCCCGTGGTGCACGACGCGCTCGCCATAGGCCAGGGGCTGCAGCGTGATCTCGCCCAGGCGGGCACGCAGCACGCCTTCGGCGGGCGACGCGGCCAGGTAGTGGCCGTGGCCGGGGCGGGCGTGGTCGGCATGCGCGTGGGTGATGACGGCGCGGTGCACCGGCCGCCAGGGGTCGATGTAGAAGTCGCCTTGCGGGCAGTACAGCCCTTCGGGCCGCTGCACGACGAGGTCGCCGGGTTGCGCCATGCCTGCTGCGCCTTCCTTCAGTAGCGGTGGCCGGTCACGAAGAGCGCCAGCCGCATCAGTCCGTAGGCCAGCCGGTCCATCATGCGCAGGCGCCAGGGTCGCCTGCCGTGGTCTTCGGGCCGCACGCGCCGGCCGTGGCTGGCCATGGCCGCGTGCAGGCGCTCGCGCAAGGTGGCGGCAAAGCCCTCGTCCTCCACCACCACGTTGGCCTCGCGGGCCAGCAGCAGGCTCAGGGGGTCGAGGTTGCACGAGCCCACGGTGGCCCACTGCCCGTCCACCACCGCCACCTTGGCGTGCAGGAAGCTGGTCTCGTACTCGTGGATCTCGATGCCGGCGGCCAGCAGCGTCTGGTACACCGAGCGGGCCGCGTGGTATTGAATGAAGTACTCGTAGCGCCCCTGCAGCAAGAGCGTGACCTTCACCCCCCGCTGCGCGGCCTGCACCAGCGCGCGCTTGAGGCGCCCGCCGGGCAGGAAGTAGGCGTTGGAGATCAGCACCTCGTGCCGGGCCTGGCCGATGGCCTTGCGGTAGGCGCGCTCGATGCGGTTGCGAAAGCGCAGGTTGTCGCGCAGCAGCAGGAAGGCGCGGTCCACCGCCGGCGCATTGGCCACCACGGGCAGTGGCCTGCGCGCCAGCGCTGCGCGGCTGAACTGGTGCGCCTCGCGGAAGGCCCCCCAGGCCTGGGCGAGTTGGCGGTGGCGCACGCTGTCGCCAGCCTGCACGCGCCACCACAGCAGGGCCATGGCGTCGGCCGCCTCCCGGGCCACGGGGCCGCAGATCTGCACCGTGAAGTCAAAGCGCGGGGCCTGCAGGCGGCCGTGGTTGGGATCGTAGAAATCGTCGAGCACGTTGATGCCGCCGCAAAAGAGCAGTTGCTCGTCGATCACGCAGAGCTTGCGGTGCAGGCGGCGCCAGCGCCCGGGCGCCAGCAGGATGCCGAGCTTGCCCAGGCCGGCATGGATGGGCGAGAACACCTGCCATTGCACACCCGCCTCGCGCAGGCGGCGCTGCCACTGCTCGTCCACGTCGTCGGTGCCAATGCCATCGACCAGCACCTGCACCGTCACGCCCCGCCGTGCCGCGCGCATGAGCGCCTCGGCGATGCCGGCGCCGGCGTCGTGGACGTCGAAGATGTAGGTCTCCAACTGCACCCAGTAGCGCGCCTCGTCGAGCGCGCGCTCGAGCGCTGGAAAAAATTCCTTGCCGCCCTGCAGCAACTGGCACTGCAGGGGCGCGGCATCGGCGGTGGGTGGCGTGGACGGGGCGTTCAAGGAGGATCACAAGAGGCCGGGGCGTGCGCGCCGGGTTGCGCGGCATGCGGACCGGTGCCGCCCCGCCTGATTTTGCCCGGCGACCGCAGCGCATGCAGCCGGCCGCCGTCGCGCCCCCACGCAGGCCGCGGCCGCTCAGTCCAGCTGCGCCAAGCGCGGCAGCAGCAGCACGGCCTCGGCGTTGGAGGGCGAAAAGCACGCGTCGGCTGCCGCCTGCCGGGCCAGCCACTGATGGGCGCGGTGCTCGCGCGGGCTGAGCACCACGGGCGTGCCCCGCGCCACGCGCAGGCTGAACACGTGCTCGGTGTTGTGCGTCACGCCCGGCGCATAGCGGTGCCGCCAGGCGGGGTAGATCTCGTACACGTTCGACAGCCGCCAGTCCACGAAGGCCGACAGCGGCGCGCGGATGCCGGTCTCCTCCTGCACCTCGCGCTGGGCGGTGTGGGCCAGGCTGGCATCGCCCTCCTCCACCGAACCGGTGACCGACTGCCAGAAACCGGGCTGCGGGGTCCGCTCGATCAGCAGCACCTGGCCGCAGCCGGTATGGATCACCACCAGCACCGAGACCGGGCGCTTGTAGGGCGTGTGATCGGCGGGAACGGTGGCGTTCATGGCGACAAGGAAGGGATGGGGCTGGGCTTGCGCTGCAAAAGAAAACGCCCGGTCGGGCCGGGCGTTGTTCAAGGGACCCTTCAGGCCGCAGGCAGCGGGTTGCGCAACTTGATGTGGAGCTCGCGCAGCTGCTTTTCGTCGACCGCGCTGGGCGCCTGCGTGAGCAGGCACTGCGCACGCTGGGTCTTGGGGAAGGCGATCACGTCGCGGATGGACTCGGCACCGGTCATCAGCGTCACCAGGCGGTCCAGGCCGAAGGCCAGGCCGCCGTGGGGTGGTGCGCCGTACTGGAGCGCATCGAGCAGGAAGCCGAACTTCTGCTGCGCCTCCTCAGGGCCGATCTTGAGTGCGGAAAACACCTTGCTCTGCACTTCGGCGCGGTGGATGCGGACCGAGCCGCCGCCCAGCTCCCAGCCGTTGAGCACCATGTCGTAGGCCTTGGCCAGGCACTGGCCGGGGTCGCTGTCCATGAGGTCCTCGTGGCCGTCCTTGGGGGCGGTGAAGGGATGGTGCACCGCGCTCCAGCGCTGGCCTTCGTCGTCGAATTCGAACATCGGGAAGTCCACCACCCACAGCGGCTTCCAGCCGGCGGTGAACAGGCCCGTCTTCTTGCCGAATTCGCTGTGGCCCACCTTCAGGCGCAGCGCGCCGATGCTGTCGTTGACGACCTTGGCCTTGTCGGCGCCGAAGAACAGCAGGTCGCCGTTCTGGGCGCCGGTGCGCCGGAGGATCTCGGCCAGGGCCGCGTCGTGGATGTTCTTGACGATGGGGCTTTGCAGGCCGTCGCGGCCCTTGGCCACGTCGTTGACCTTGATCCAGGCCAGGCCCTTGGCGCCATAGATCTTGACGAACTCGGTGTAGCCGTCGATCTCGCCGCGGCTCATCTCGGCGCCGCCGGGCACACGCAGCGCGACCACGCGGCCACCGAGGGTGGTGGCCGGGCCGGAGAAGACCTTGAAGTCCACGTCCTTCATCACCTCGGTGAGCTCGGTGAATTCGAGGTTCACGCGCAGATCAGGCTTGTCAGAGCCGAAGCGGGCCATGGCCTCGCTGTAGGGCATGACGGGGAACTCGCCCAGGTCCACGCTCATGGTGGACTGGAAGATGCTGGTGATCATGTTCTGGAACATGTCACGGATGTCCTGCTCGGACATGAAGGAGGTTTCGATGTCGATCTGCGTGAACTCGGGCTGGCGGTCAGCGCGCAGGTCTTCATCGCGGAAGCACTTGGTGATCTGGTAGTAGCGGTCGAAGCCGGCCACCATGAGCAGCTGCTTGAACAACTGCGGCGACTGCGGCAGCGCGAAAAAGTGGCCGTCGTGCACGCGGCTGGGCACCAGGTAGTCGCGCGCGCCCTCGGGCGTGCTCTTGGTGAGCATGGGCGTCTCGATGTCGATGAAGCCGTTGGCGTCGAGGAAGCGGCGCACGCCCATGGCCACGCGGTAGCGCAGCATGAGGTTGTTTTGCATGTAGGGCCGGCGCAGGTCCAGCACACGGTGCGTCAGGCGCGTGGTCTCCGACAGGTTGTCGTCGTCCAGCTGGAAGGGCGGGGTGACGCTGGGGTTGAGCACCACCAGTTCATGGCACAGCAGCTCGATCTTGCCGCTTTTGAGGCCCGCGTTCTCGGTGCCCTCGGGGCGCTTCCTGACCACGCCCCGCACCTGGACGCAGAACTCATTGCGCAGGTCTTCGGCCACCTTGAACATCTCGGGGCGGTCGGGGTCGCACACCACCTGCACGTAGCCTTCGCGGTCGCGCAGGTCCACGAAGATGACGCCGCCATGGTCACGGCGGCGGTTGACCCAGCCGCACAAGGTGACGGACTGGCCCATCAGCGCTTCGGTCACCAGACCGCAGTAGTGGGAACGCATTTGGGAAGCGGTGGAGACCTTG
>CAYVGD010000257.1:0-4343 GCA_964450095.1 uncultured Polaromonas sp. | reverse complement strand
GTACCGCCTGAACGACGCCCGGGCCTTCTTGTTCGAAAGCAAGGACCCGGCCGCCACCGTGGTGCAGGCGGCCGAGACCGCCGTGCGCGAGGTGGTGGGCAAGATGCGCATGGACTCGGCCCTGGCCGAGGAGCGCGACCAGATCGCCCCGCGTGTGCGCAGCCTGATGCAGACCATCCTGGACCGCTACAAGGTCGGCATCGAGGTGGTGGGCATCAACTTGCAGCAAAGCGGCGTGCGCCCGCCGGAGCAGGTGCAGGCCGCCTTCGACGATGTGCTCAAGGCCGGCCAGGAGCGCGAGCGTGCCAAGAACGAGGCCCAGGCCTACGCGAACGACGTGATCCCGCGCGCCGTGGGCTCGGCCTCGCGCCTGAAGGAAGAGGCCGACGCCTACAAGGGCCGCATCGTCGCCCAGGCCCAGGGTGACGCGCAGCGCTTCCGCTCGGTGCTCACCGAGTACCAGAAAGCGCCACAGGTCACCCGCGAACGCATGTACGTGGACACCATGCAGCAGGTCTTCACCAACGTGAGCAAGGTGCTGGTCGAATCCCGCCAGGGCTCCAACCTGCTGTACCTGCCGCTGGACAAGCTGATGCAGGCCACGGCGCCGGGGGGCGATGCCGCCAATGGCACCGCGCCCAATGCAGCCACGCCATCCGCGCCGGCATCGCCCGCACCCTCCGCCGCAGGCGATGCCCGCGGCCGCGACACCACCCGCTCGCGCGAGCGGGACAGCCGCTGATGGCCCGCCGACTCCACCGCGTGAACACGCCCTGAGGACATCCCCGTGAACAGAATCGGATTCATCGTCTCGTCGGTGCTGGTGTTGCTGGCCCTGCTCAGTTCCATGCTCTTCGTGGTCGACCAGCGCCAGTTCGGCGTGGTCTACGCCCTGGGCCAGATCAAGGAAGTGATCACCGAGCCCGGCCTGAACTTCAAGCTGCCGCCCCCTTTCCAGAACGTCTCGTACATCGACAAGCGCCTGCTCACGCTGGACAGCACCGACCCCGAGCCCATGCTCACCGCTGAAAAGCAGCGCGTGGTGATCGACTGGTACGTGCGCTGGCGCATCACGCAGCCCACCGAGTACATCCGCAACGTGGGCCTGGACGAGCGCGCGGGCGCCAACCAGCTCAGCCGCGTGGTGCGCAACGCCTTCCAGGAAGAGATCAACAAGCGCACCGTCAAGGACCTGCTCTCCCTCAAGCGCGAGGAACTCATGGCCGACGTCAAGGCCGAGGTGCAGCAGGCCGTGCGCGGCACCAAGGCCTGGGGCGTGGACATCATCGACGTGCGCATCACCCGCGTGGACTATGTCGAGGCCATCACCGAGTCCGTGTACCGCCGCATGGAAGCCGAGCGCAAACGTGTGGCCAACGAATTGCGTTCCACGGGCGCAGCCGAGGGCGAGAAGATCCGCGCCGACGCCGACCGCCAGCGTGAGATCACCATCGCCAACGCCTACCGCGATGCCCAGAAGATCAAGGGCGAGGGCGATGCAGAAGCCGCGCGCGCCTACAACGAGGCCTTCGGCCGCGACCCCCAGTTCGCCCAGTTCTACCGCAGCCTGGAAGCGTACAAGTCCAGCTTCACCAAGAAGTCTGACGTGATGGTGCTGGACCCCTCGTCCGAGTTCTTCCGCGCCATGCGCGGCTCCGGCGCGGGCGCGGCCGCCGCGCAACCGGCCCAGCCGTCCCGCCGCTGACCGGCGGCGGGTTCGACACGCCGGGTGTCCTCTTGGACGGCAGTTCCCTCTGGCATGCGCTCGCCCTGGTGCTCGTCATCGAGGGGTTGCTGCCCCTGCTGTCGCCCCGGCGCTGGCGGCGCACGTTCGAGCAGATCCTGCAGCTGAGCGACGGCCAGCTTCGATTTTTCGGCCTGTGCAGCGTCGGTCTCGGCCTGGCTGCGCTCTGGCTGCTGGCCTGAGCGCTCGGCGGCTGCGGCCGGGGCGAGCGCCGAGGCCGGTAAAATCTCGTCTTTAAACGTTTCCTGGATACGCATGCCCGCCTGGTCGTCGTCCTGGCAATTGCCGGACCACATTGCCGATGTACTGCCCTCGGAGGCCCGGCACATCGAAGAATTGCGGCGCCTGCTGCTTGACACCGCCCGCAGCTACGGCTACGAGCTCGTGATGCCCCCGCTGCTGGAGCACCTGGAATCGCTGCTCACGGGCACCGGCGGGGCGCTGGGCCTGCAGACCTTCAAGCTGGTGGACCAGCTCTCCGGCCGCACCCTCGGCCTGCGCGCCGACACCACGCCGCAGGTGGCCCGCATCGACGCCCACCTGCTCAACCGCGACAGCGTCACCCGGCTGTGCTACTGCGGCCCGGTGCTGCACACCCGGCCCGATCGTCCGCACGCCACCCGTGAGCCGCTGCAGTTCGGTGCCGAGATCTACGGCCATGCCGGCCTGGAGGCCGACCTGGAGGCGCAGTCACTGGCCATCGAGGGGCTGCGTGCTGCGGGCTTCCAAGCGCTTCAGGTGGACATGGCCGATGTGCGCATCGTCACCAGCCTCCTGGCCGGAGCGGGGCTCTCGCCCGCTGCGGCCGCGCAGGTCCACGCCGCCCTGGCCGCCAAGGATGGCGTGGAACTCGCCGCCCTGGCCCGTGCCCACCACCTTTCAGCCGCGGCCTCGCAGGGCCTTCAGGCCCTGCTGCAGCTCTACGGCGACCGGCAGGTGCTGGCCCAGGCGCGCCAGGCGCTGGCGGGCGTGCCCGGCGTCACGCAGGCCCTGGACGACATGGCCTGGCTCGCCGAGCATCTGGCCGCCAGCCATGCGGGTGTGCAGATCAGCTTCGACCTGGCCGACCTGCGCGGCTACGCTTATTACAGCGGCACCCGCTTTGCCATTTATGGCGGTGGCGAGGAACTGGTGCGTGGCGGTCGCTACGACGAAGTCGGCGCCGTGTTCGGCCGCAAGCGGCCTGCCGCCGGCTTCAGCCTGGACCTCAAGGAACTCGTTGGCGTGCTGCCCGCGCGCCCGCTGCGCCCGGCCATCCGCGCGCCCTGGGGTGAGGATGCCCAGTTGCGCCAGGCGATTGCGCGCCTGCGCGGTGAAGGCCACACCGTGGCCTGCGTGCTGCCCGGGCACGAGCACGAAGTCAACGAATTCGATTGCGATCGCGAACTGGCCCTGCAGGGCGGCCAATGGATCGTTCAGCCCCTGGGCCGTGCGGCTTGAGCCGCCCCGCGCCTTTCTTTTTCTTCCAAGCAGTCAAATGATGAACACACAAGCCGCATCGGCCGGACGCAACGTCGTGGTCGTGGGAACCCAATGGGGCGACGAGGGCAAGGGCAAGCTCGTGGACTGGCTCACCGAGCAGTCCCAGGGGGTGGTCCGCTTCCAGGGCGGCCACAACGCCGGCCACACGCTGGTGATCAACGGCATCAAGACGGCGCTGCACCTGATTCCCAGCGGCATCATGCGTCCGGGCGTGAAGTGCTACATCGGCAACGGCGTGGTGCTGTCGGCCGCCAAGCTGCTCGAGGAGATCGAGGGCCTGGAAAAAGCTGGCGTGGAGGTGCGCTCGCGCCTTCGCATCAGCGAAGGCTGCCCCCTGATCCTGCCCTTCCATGCGGCCATCGACGTGGCCCGCGAGGCGGCCAAGGAAAAGGCTGGTACTGCCAAGATCGGCACCACCGGGCGCGGCATCGGCCCGGCCTATGAGGACAAGATCGCCCGCCGGGCCCTGCGCGTGCAGGACCTCAAGCACCCGGAGCGCTTTGCCACCAAGCTGCGCGAACTGCTCGATCTCCACAACTTCGTGCTGACCCAGTACCTGCATGCGCCGGCCATCGAATTCGATGCCGTGTATGCCGAGGCCATGCGCCACGCCGAACTGATCAAGCCCATGATGGCCGACGTCTCGCGCGAACTCAACGACGCGCACCGGGCCGGCGCCAACCTGCTGTTCGAAGGCGCCCAGGGCACGCTGCTGGACGTGGACCACGGCACCTACCCGTTCGTCACCTCCAGCAACTGCGTGGCTGGCAACGCCGCCGCAGGCGCCGGCGTGGGGCCGGGCATGCTGCACTACGTGCTGGGCATCACCAAGGCGTACTGCACCCGCGTGGGCGGCGGCCCCTTCCCGACCGAGCTGGAGTGGGAGAAGGAAGGCACGCCCGGCTGGCACATGGCCACCGTGGGCGCCGAAAAGGGCACCACGACCGGCCGCGCCCGCCGCTGCGGCTGGTTCGACGCCGCGCTGCTCAAGCGCTCGGCCCAGGTCAACGGACTGTCGGGCCTGTGCATCACCAAGCTGGACGTGCTCGACGGCCTGAAGGAGCTCAAGCTGTGCGTGGGCTACAAGCTCGATGGCGAGCTGATCGACATCCTGCCC
>CAYVGD010000256.1:0-4404 GCA_964450095.1 uncultured Polaromonas sp. | reverse complement strand
GGGTTGTCGGTGCGGGTGTACATGCCCGGCCGCTGCTTGACGGGCTCCAGGCCCTTGAGCACGCGGATCGAGCTTTCCGAATAGTCCGTGGGTGATTTGGCAGCCATGGTGATATGAAAAAAATTCGCGCGATTGTAGTCGCGAGCCCGGCAATTCACTGGATAAAAGAACAGCCCGAAAACGGCACCCGAACCGGCCAGGCCAGAGCCCATGCCGAGGGGACTGTCGAGCACACGACAGACGCTCACACGCCGGCCGCGCCGACTGGTTACATTTGCGCCATGTCGTCCACACCCCATTCCCCCAGTCCGGCGCAACCCCTGTCGATGACCCAGGTGCTGCTGTGCGGCGCGATGATCGTCACCCTGGCCATGGGCATCCGGCACGGCTTTGGCCTGTGGCTGCAGCCGATCACCCAGGCCCAGGGCTGGAGCCGCGAAACCTTTGCGTTCGCGATCGCGGTGCAGAACCTGGCCTGGGGCCTGTTCGGTATCTTCGCCGGCATGATCGCCGACCGCTTCGGCGCGATGCGAGTCATCATCGGCGGCAGCGTCCTGTATGCCGTGGGCCTCGTCGGCATGGGGCTGTCGGCCACGGGGTGGCAGTTCGCGCTTGCCGCAGGCATCTTGATCGGTGCAGCCCAGGCGGGCACGACCTACGCGGTGGTCTACGGCGTGATCGGCCGCAACGTGCCCGCCGAAAAGCGCTCCTGGGCCATGGGCGTGGCCGCAGCGGCGGGCTCCTTTGGCCAGTTTCTGATGGTGCCGACCGAAGGCTGGCTGATCGCCAGCTTCGGCTGGAAGGAGGCCCTGTTCGTCCTGGCGGCCATGTGCCTGATCATGGTGCCGCTCTCGCGCGGTCTGCACGAAGGCCGCAACGCGGCGGGCGCGGCCGGGCTGGGTGAGCAGACCATCATGCAGGCGGTCAAGGAAGCCCTTCGCTACCCGAGCTTTCAGCTGCTGACGGCGGGCTATTTCGTCTGCGGCTTTCAGGTGGTGTTCATCGCCATCCACATGCCGAGCTACCTCAAGGATGCGGGCATGGAGCCGAGCGTGGCCAGCTTCGCGCTGGCGCTGATCGGCCTGTTCAACGTGTTCGGCACCTACTTTGCCGGCTGGCTGGGGCAGAGCCGTCCGAAAAAGAAGATCCTGGCCTTCATCTACGTGGCCCGCTCGGTGGCGATCACAGTGTTCTTGCTGGTGCCGCTGTCGCCCATGAGCGTGTACGTGTTTTCGGCCACCATGGGCCTGCTGTGGCTGTCCACGGTGCCGGTGACCAACGCCTCGATCGCACACATCTTCGGCGTGAAGTACTTGTCGATGCTCAGCGGCTTCGTGTTCTTCAGCCACCAGGTGGGCTCGTTCCTGGGCGTGTGGTTGGGCGGCTTCCTGTATGACCGCACCGGCAGCTACGACATCGTCTGGTACATCTCGATTGCGCTGGGCATCTTCGCCGGCCTGGTGAACCTGCCGGTGCGCGAGGCCCCGATCGACCGCAGCCCCAAGCCCATGGCGGCCTGAGCCTGGAGACGCAGCCGTGCCCGGTAAGCCCCTGCTGATCAAGGCCGCCGCCTGGGGAGGTGTGCTGGCGCTGTCACTCACCGTGCTCATGCTCTACCGCAGGCCCGATTTCCTCGTCATGCTGGCCGACCAACTCTGGGCGTGCTTTTGAAGGGCACCAGCGACCACCCTTGCGCCACGCCCGGTGCCTCGACCGGCGCGGTGGCCAGTTGCCAGGGCCCGGCCGCGCTGGCAGAACGCGCCTCGCCCTGGGTGCGCCGCTGGTCGCACCTGGTGCCTGCCGGCGGCCAGGTGCTGGATGTGGCCTGCGGCGAGGGACGGCACCTGGCCTGGTTCGCCGGCCGGGGGCACCCGGTGGTGGGTGTGGACCGGTCGGCCCCGGTCCCTGCGGCGCTGGGCCTGGCGCCGGGCCTGTGCGAACTGGTGCAGGCCGACATCGAGCAAGGCCCCTGGCCGTTTCAGGGGCGGCAGTTCCAGGCCGTGGTGGTCACCCACTACCTGTGGCGCCCCCTTTTCGAGACACTGGCCCAAAGCGTGGCCGAAGGCGGCGTGCTGATTTACGAAACCTTTGCCCGAGGCCAGGAAACCGTGGGCCGGCCGTCGCGGCCCGAGTTCCTGCTGAACCCAGGTGAACTGTTTTCGGCGTTCGCCGGGCTGCGGGTGGTGGCCTATGAAGACGGGTTCCTCAGCGCCGACGCCTTCGGCGCCGACCGCTTTGTGCAGCGCCTGGTCGCGCTGCGGCCGCCGCCGCAGGAAGGCGGCCCGCCCGGGCGCCATCGCCTGGCCTGATGGCACCGGACCACCGGCGCATGCCCCTGGCGCGCCCGTGCTGATGCATGGGTTTGAAGGCTCTGCCTCTGAGTAGAATGCGCCATTCTTGCCCGTCCGCGCCGCACCCGTGGCGCACGCCGTGCGGTTTTCTGCATCAAAGCCTCCCCCTATGAACATGATCACCGGCAGCATCGTGGCGCTTGCCACGCCCTTCCACGAAGACGGCAGCGTCGACTACCCGACGCTTCGCAAACTCGTGGACTGGCATGTCGAACAAGGCACGGACTGCATCGGCGTGGTGGGCACCACGGGGGAGTCGCCGACGGTCAACGTGGAAGAGCATTGCGAGATCATCCGCGTGGCCGTGGAGCAGGTCGGCAAGCACGGCCGCCACGTGCCCGTCATGGCCGGCTGCGGCGCCAATTCGACCGCTGAAGCCATCGAGCTGGCGCGCTTTGCAAAAAGCGTGGGCGCCGACTGCCAGCTGCAGGTCGTGCCCTACTACAACAAGCCCACGCAGGAAGGCCAGTACCGGCACTTCAAGGCGATCGCCGAAGCGGTCGAGCTGCCCATGGTGCTTTACAACGTGCCGGGCCGCACCGTGGCCGACATGGCGCATGCCACCGTGCTGCGCCTGGCCCAGGTTCCGGGCATCGTGGGCATCAAGGAAGCCACCGGCAACATCGAGCGCGCGCTCTGGCTGATCAAGGACAAGCCTGCCGACTTCGCCCTTTACTCGGGCGATGATCCAACCAGCGTGGCGTTCATGCTCTGCGGCGGCCAGGGCAACATCAGTGTCACGGCCAACATCGCGCCCCGACACATGCACGACATGTGCGCGGCCGCCATCGCAGGCGATGCACGGCGCGCCATGGCGCTGCAGCTCGCGCTGCTGCCGCTCCACAAAAACCTCTTCGTCGAGGCCAACCCCATTCCCGTGAAGTGGGCCATGGCCCGCATGGGCCTGTGCGGCCCCACGCTGCGCCTGCCCATGACCGAGCTGGAGGCTGGCAATGTGCCCGCCGTTGAAGGCGCCCTGAAGGCCTGCGGCCTGATCTGACCCCGAATCCCGAGGACCTGACGTGAACGCTTTTCCCCGCGCCAAGCACATGCTGCGCACCAGCGCCCTGGCCACCACCCTTGTGGGCCTGGCCGGCTGCTCGAGCCTGGGCAACCTCGTCTCGGGCGACAGGGTCGACTACAAGTCGGCCGCCGCCAAGCCCGCGCCATCGCTGGACGTGCCCCCCGACCTCACCCAGCTCAGCCGCGATGCCCGCTTTGCCATGCCGGGGGGGGCGGTCACCGCGAGTGGCTTCCAGGCCGGGCAGACCGCGACCGTGCAGGCTGCGGTGCCCACCGCGGCCGCAGCCGTCTCCGATGTGCGCATCGAACGTGCAGGAAACCAGCGCTGGCTGGTGGTGCGCCGCTCGCCCGAGAGCCTGTGGGGTCCGGTAAAGGAGTTCTGGACGGAAAGCGGCTTCAACCTGGGCATCGATGACCAGAAACTGGGCATCATGGAAACGGACTTCGCTGAAAACCGCGCCAAGCTGCCCCAGGACTTCATCCGCCGCACCATCGGCCGGGTGTTCGAGAACCTCTACTCCACCGGCGAGCGTGACAAGTTCCGCACGCGCCTGGAGCGCAACGCCAACGGCGAGACCGAAATCTACGTCAGCCACCGCGGCATGGTCGAGACCGTGGTGAGCAGCGTCACGGTCGGCGGCAGCGGCAGCACGGTGTGGCAGTCCCGCCCCAGCGACCCCGAACTCGAGGCCGAGTTCCTGCGCCGCCTGATGGTGCGCCTGGGCGTGCCGCAGGAACAGGCACGCGCGGTGTCTGCCCAGCCCGTGCAGGCTGTTGCTCGCGTGGAAGCCGCCGGCGGCCAGACGGTGGTGCGCATCGCCGAGGGGTTCGACCGGGCCTGGCGCCGCGTGGGCCTGTCGCTGGACCGCACGGGCTTCACTGTCGAGGACCGCGACCGCGCTCAGGGCCTGTACTTCGTGCGCTACGTGGAACCCGGTTCCGACCAGAAAGAAAAAGGCATGCTCTCGCGCCTGTTCAGCGGCAGCGCCGCACCCGCGTTCGCGGCCATGCAGCGCGTCGGGGTCCGGCC
>CAYVGD010000255.1:0-4410 GCA_964450095.1 uncultured Polaromonas sp. | reverse complement strand
GCTTTCAGGCGGGGCGCAGGGGCGCTGGCGGGTCGACGGAAACGTTGGGCACAGCATTTGCAAAACCTTGGATCTGGGTGTTGGGAATCCGACACCGAATCCCACTGGATCACCGTCGATGCAAAAAAAAGGCCAGTCCGCTGCGGAACCCGCTGCAGCGCCCCGTCAGCCAGGCGCCGCCGCCTGGCGGCGGTCGCCTGCGCGGCCGCTTTCAGGCCCATCCTCCGGACCACTCAGGTGGGCGCATGTGCTGTTGTGTGTGCGCTCGTCGGTGTGCTCTGAGGTGCCTTCGTCGTTGGGGTCGCCTGCGCGCACGCCGATGTGGCCCGGGTGCATGCCTGCCCGCCCCGGCCGCCGCCGTCCCGCCCCTGACAGCCCTTTGACGGTCAACCCCCGCCCCCCGGCCCGCTCCTGAGGTGCAGCCCGCCATGAGACTGGAAGACTCTGTCCCCGCGCCCACGCTTTACACGGCGTCGTCCGGCGCCACGGCGCCCGCGGCCGGGCTGCGGCCGCTGAACCCGGCCCGGCCTTTCGGTGAACTGCTGGCCCAAGCCCGACAGGCCGCGCCTGTGCGTACCGTGGCGAGCGGCGACACCCTGGTGGCCATCGTCCGCGAGCAGGCCGCACAGCGCGGTGTGGCCTTGAACGGCGCCGAGGCCCTGCGCCAGGCCCAGCAGCTGGCCCGTGACAGCGGCATCAGCGACCCTGGCCGGATCTTCCCGGGCCAGAAGCTGGCCCTGGGCGGCCTGCACAACCGCCTGGCGGCCCTGTCCGGCAGTGGAAGCCCTGGGCCTGCGGCGCCGGCTGCGCAGGTGCTGGCCCGAAACCCGGCCGCCAACGCCGCCCTGGCTGCGGCCACCGGCATGGCTGCGGGCGGCGCGAGCCAGCGCCTGGGTGCAGCGGCCTATGCCTCGGCGGCGCCGGCGGCCAATGCCGTAAGTGCCGCCAGCGTCGCAAGTTCTGCCAGCGCCGCCACCTCTTTCAAAGCATCCAACGCGGCAAACGCTGCCATCGGCCCCCGGCCTGCAGCCGCGGGGGGCTTGTCCTTGCCTGCCTCGGCGTCGCCGGGCAGCCCCGTCACTGCCACGGTGGCGGCTGGGGGCACCGCCGGTGGCATGGCGGCTGCCACGGCCCTGGCAGCCGCCCAGGCCGCGGTGCCGGGTCCGGCCCAGGGCGGCTTGGCTTCGGCGCCCGCTTCGGTCCTCGCCGCAGGCCTGCGGCCGGTGGCCCTGCGCGCTGCGGCGACGGCTGGCACCGAGGCCCCGGGTGCGCAGCGCCACTTCCTGGCCGGTCCGCACCCGGTGCTCGAGCAGACGCTGGACCGCGCCGTGGCGCGCGGCTTCATCCCGGCCATCGAGCGCGGCGACGTGTACGACAAGATCCTGGACCTGGCCGCGCGCCACAGGTTCAGGCCGGACGACTTCGCCCGCATGACGCTCATGGAAAGCGACGGGATGAACCCGCGGGCCAGCAACGAGCGCTGCCACGGCATCATCCAGTTCTGTGATGGCAACGACCGCGGTGCCGCCACCGCCGGCTACGCTGCCAACCCGCGGGCGATCCTGGGCTTCTCGGTCTACCAGCAACTGCACCTGGTGGACAAGTACTTCAGCGAGGTGGGCGTCAAGCCCGCCGGCGGCGGCGCCGGGCCAGCCAACTTGGACGACCTGTACCTGGCCGTGCTCATGCCTGCGGCCCGCAGCAACACCGACGCCCACGCTCCCCTGGCCATTCCCGGGCCGCAGGCGAGCTACCTGCACGTGGGCCGCGACCGGAACGCGCCCATCACCCGGCAGTCCATCCTGGAAGGCCTGCGGGAGAACGCGGCCGATCGGCTGTCGTCTTTCGCCCAGCGCATGCGGCCGCAGGCCCTGCGCGAGGACTTCATGCCCGGCGCCACGCGCCTGCGTTGAGCGGCGGGCCCGATCTTCCCCTGCTTGGCCGTCGCTGGCCCTGGGGCCTGGCCGAGACGAGCTCAGGCTCAGGCTCAGGCTCAGGCTCAGGCTTTCGATTTTTGGCTGCCCTGGCAGGAGGGCTGTCAGGTGAACAAGCAGATGCGCAGGCCGATGCTCCGGCTGGTGCGCGGGCAGGTGCGCGAGCATGTGAGCGGCCAGTTTTCCGGACGTGTGTCCGGACCTGGGCACGGTCAACCGTTCTGTCAGAGGTTCACAGAGATGCCCGGCAAACCTTTGCCGCCTCTTGCCACCCCTTGCCACTTCTTGCCGCCCCCGGCCGCGGCCTTGCCGCCGCCAGATCGGCCCGGCTTGTGGCCGGTGGCAAGACGGCCCGGCCAGTGTTCCCCTGGGCGTGCGAGCAGCCTGGGCGGGGTGCGGTGGCCTCTGGGCCAAGCCGCATGGAGTCGCAAATCCGATGGCACGGCTCTTGCGGATGCTCACCTGAAGCCGTGCACCTGCCGGCTGGGTTGTCGGGAAACCGGCAGGACGCGAACGCAGCGAAAAGGGTCTCACCCATGAATCTGATCGACAGGGCACTCGGTGTGCATGCGCAGGCGCTGGGCGTGCGCAGCAAGCGCATGGAAGTGCTCGCCCAGAACATTGCCAACGCGGACACCCCCAACTTCAAGGCCAGGGACGTGGACTTCCGCGCTGTGCTCGGCCGCGTCAGCGCCGACCAGTCGATGGCCGCCACCCGGCCCGGCCACTTCGGCCAGAGCGATCCGCCGGCCAGCGACGGCGTGATGTACCGCAACCCTTTCAACGTCTCCTTCGACGGCAACACCGTCGAACTCAACGTCGAGCATGCCCAGTACGGTAAGGCCGCGGCCGATTACCAGGCGACGCTCAGCTTTCTGGAGTCGCGTGTGAGCAGCATGCGCAAGGCCCTCAAGGGCGACTAAGGAGCCAGCAGACCATGGCCATCGACAAGATCTTCGGCATCGCCGGCTCCGCGCTCAACGCCCAGAGCACGCGCATGAACACCATCGCCTCCAACCTGGCCAACGCCGGCACGGTGGCGGGCTCGGAAAAGGAGGCCTTTCGCGCACAGCGCCCGGTCTTCAAGACCGTGCTGGAAGAGCAGGCGGTGCAGCGCGACCTCAATTTCAAGGGCGGTGTCAAGGTGGACAAGCTCACCCAGGACCCCAACCCGGTGCGCCGCGTGGCCGACCCCGGCAATCCTGCGGCCGACAAGGACGGCTTCGTCTACCTCTCCAACGTCAACGAGATGACCGAGATGGTGGAAATGATGGCCGCCTCGCGCTCCTACCAGAACAACGTCGAGGTGGTGAACACCGCGCGCCAGCTGATGCTGCGCACCCTCGACATCACCCGCAGCTGAAGGGCCCGCCTGAGCCATGGTCGCAAGCACCGCACTTTTCACCAACGCCGCCACCGTCCAGGGGCAAAGCGGCACGTCCACCAGCAAGGTCAACCTGCCTGGGGGCATCAAGCGCTACGAGGACGAGATCGCCAAGCCCAAGGCCACGGGCACGGCCGCCACGCAGCAGGACTTCCTCAAGCTGTTCACCACGCAGCTGCAGAACCAGAACCCGCTGGACCCGGTCAAGAACGAGGCCTTCGTGGCCCAGCTGGCGCAGTTCTCCCAGCTGGAAGCCACCACCAACATGGCCACGCAGCTGGCCAGCATCGCCACTGCGCTCAATGGCGACCGCATGATGAGCGGTGCAGGTCTCATCGGCCGCAGCGTCATCGCCGCCGGCAGCCAGTTCAGCCTGAAGGCGGGCGAGGCGGTCAACGGCGTGGTGGACCTGCCCAAGGGCGCCGACGGTGTGCAGGTGGACATCCTCAACAGCGCCAACGAAGTGGTCAGCCGCAGCACCCTGGGTGCGCAGCCGCCGGGCAACTTCTATTTCTCTTGGAACGGCCAGGACGCCAAGGGCAACGCATTGCCTGAAGGCGCCTACCGCTTCCGCGTCACCGGCACGCAGGCCGGCATGAACATCACCCCGGCCGTGAGCATCCGCCAGGCCATCCAGGGTGTCAGCCAGGATGCCGCCAGCGGCGACATGCTGATCGAGCTGCAAGGCGGCAAGACCATGAAGCTCGCCGACGTCAAGCGCATCGGCGGCTGAGCATCCACACGCACCAGGTCCCCAGGAGTCATCCATGTCCTTCTATACCTCGCTCACCGGCCTGAACTCGGCCACCGCCCAACTCGGCGTGACCAGCAACAACATCGCCAACGTGGGCACCACCGGCTTCAAGCGCTCGCGCGCCGACTTCGGCGACATCTTCGCCACCTCGCCACTGCAAAAGGCCTCATCCACCGTCGGTCAGGGTGTGGCGCTCAAGCAGGTGAGCCAGGAATTCAGCCAGGGCAACGTGTCCTTCTCCGCCAACGCGCTGGACCTGGCCATCACCGGTGACGGCTTCTTCCCGCTGAAGTCCGCCGACGGCCTGCAGGACATCTACACCCGCAACGGCTCCTTCA
>CAYVGD010000254.1:0-4432 GCA_964450095.1 uncultured Polaromonas sp. | reverse complement strand
AGACGGGCATCTGCAGGCGCAGGAAGTCGTCGATCTGCTTGGCCAGTTCCTGGAACGTGGTGCTGGTGGTGCGGCCGCAGCCCGGGCAGGCGGTCACGCTGGGCACGAAGATGCGCAGCCCCAGCGCTTGCAGGATTTCCGAGGCGATCACCACCTCCTGCGTGCGCGACTCGCCCGGCTGCGGCGTGAGCGAGACGCGGATCGTGTCGCCGATGCCCTCCTGCAGCAAGATGGCCATGGCCGCGGCCGAGGCCACCGTGCCCTTGGTGCCCATGCCCGCCTCGGTCAGGCCCAGGTGCAGCGCATGGTCGGTGCGCTGGGCAAGTTCCCGGTACACGGCAATCAGGTCCTGCACGCCCGAGACCTTGCACGACAGCAGGATCTGCTCGTGCGCCATGCCCAGGGCCTCGGCACGGGCAGCCGACTGCAGGGCCGAGCTGATGAGGGCCTCGTACATCACCTGCTTGGCATCCCAGGGCTGGGCGCGGCGGGAGTTATCGTCCATCATCTGCGCGAGCAGTTCCTGGTCGAGGCTGCCCCAGTTCACGCCGATGCGCACCGGCTTGTCCCAGCGCAGCGCGGCCTCGACCATGAGCGCGAACTGCTTGTCGTGCTTGTCGCCTTTGCCCACGTTGCCGGGGTTGATGCGGTACTTCGACAGCGTCTCGGCGCAGGCCGGGAACTGCGTGAGCAGCGTGTGGCCGTTGTAGTGGAAGTCACCCACCAGCGGCACGTCGATGCCCATGCGGTCAAGCTGCTCGCGCACATGCGGCACAGCCTGTGCGGCCTCGGGGGTGTTCACCGTGATACGCACCACCTCGGAGCCGGCCTGCGCCAGTTCCTTGACCTGGATGGCGGTGGCGATCACATCGGCCGTGTCGGTGTTGGTCATGGACTGCACGCGCACCGGCGCGTCGCCGCCCACGGTAACCACACGCGGGCCCCAGGCGACACGCGCCTGGACGGAACGGCGGGGCCGGGGCTGGGCCGGTGCGATGGGGCGGTCGTCGTTCATGGGCTTACCTCGAGGCAGGCTGGGAGGGAACAGGCACGGGCACCACGGCCGGCGCAGGCGCCATGGCGGGCGCCGCGGGGGCACCGGGCAGGCCCGGGCTGGCCGCGGCGGGAGCGCCGCTGCCCGGTGCGGCGGCGGGCGCGGCCGAAGGCGCAGGCTCGATCACGGTGGCGGGTACCCCGGGGCCGGGCGGGGCGGCTGCGGGCGTCTCGGCGGGCGCTGCCACGGGCGCTGCGGGGGCGGCCGGTGGGCTGTCGTCCTGGCCCATCAAAAGCGGCACGATGTACACGGCAGCCGCGGCCACCACGAGCGCGGCGGCGGCCAGAACGGCGGGGCGCGACACAGCGCCAAAACGGCCGGTGGGCATCTGCGAATCGGGGCGGAACGGCTCGTTGATCGGCCCTTCCACCGACAGCTTCTGGGCGGGCCCCTGCGGCAGCAGCGGCAGCACGCGCTCGGGGTCGAGCTTGAGGCTGCGGCACAGGCTCAGGGCCAGGGCCCGGGCGAACACCAGGTCGGGCAGCTGGTCGTAGCGGTCGGCCTCCAGGGCCTCCAGGCGCTTGACCGGGACCTTCAGCGAAACGGCCAGCGCCGCAATGTGCACGCCGGCCTGTTCGCGGGCGCGGCGGATCACGGCGCCCGCACTGACGCCGGCAGGCGCTGCGGCGCCGCCGGGGCCGGAAAAGGCCGCCTGATCGGAACTCTCACTCATCGAATAACCCTTTTTCCAAGGCCCCCGCCTGTGGCGACAGGCCGAAATCACGGCGCAGCCGCTCGCTCCAGACAGAAGCAAGCTGTTGATTATCGATCTTGCGCGCCGCCCGGATGCCGAGCCAGAGGCTGGCCGCCTGCACCTGGCCCGCCTCATGCAGGGGCATCAGCACCTCGAGTGCCTCCCGCCAGCGGGCCTGGGCGGCCAGCAACTGGGCCAGGGGCCAGCCGCTGCGCGCCTGCCCGGGCTCGAGCGACCAAGCCTGGCGCAGGCTGCGCTCGGCCTGATCGTGCACGCCGGCCTGCTGCTGGCACAGGCCCTGGGCAGCCCAGGTGCGGGCTGGCTGGGCCGGACCGGAGCGGGCGAGGGCCCGATCGAACCAAGGCTGTGCTGCCCGCCAGCGCTCGGTGGCGCCCATCCCTGGCTTTTGGCACAGCAGCCAGCCCAGGTTGTGCGCGGCGTCTGCGTCACCGGGGGCCAGTTCCAAGGCGCGCGTGAGGCTGCGTTCGGCTTCGGCCCACCGACCGAGCCGCCACTGGGCCAGGCCGCGCAGGCTCCAGGCTTCGGCAAACCGCGGCTCGGCGGCCAGGGCCAGCTCAAGTTCTTCCAGTGCCACCTCGTCCTGGCCGCGCTGGTAGTAGGCACCCGCCAGTGCCAGGCGCAGCCGCGCACGCTGCAAACCAGCGGACTCCTGGCCTCCGGGGGGCGGGGGCGACACAGCCAGAGACGAGGCCGCGCTCCAGCCCTGCGGCAGGTCCTGGGACGTTCTCACGGGGGCTTTGGCGCAGGCGCCCAGCAGCACCAGCACCAGCAGGGCCATGGCCCACAGGCAGGGCTGTGCGGCTGACGCCCTGGAACCACGCGGGGTGCGGCACGAAAACTTCAAAGTCAAGCCGGGGACGAGGGGAAAGGCTGCAGGAAGCCGCACGCCGGCCCCGCTCAGGTCCGGCCTGCCGGCTCGGCCACCACGGGGATCCCCGCCAGCATGCCGCGCCTCTGACCGGCGATGCGCTGCTGCACGTCGGTGCGGTCTTTCACGTCGCCGGCCAGTTGGCCGCAGGCGGCGTCGATGTCGTCGCCCCGCGTCTTGCGCACGGTGGTCACGATGCCGGCATCCAGCAGCACCTTGGCAAAGGCCTGCACCTGGGTCTGGGGCGACCGCTTCAGGCCCGAGGCCTCGAAGGGATTGAAGGGGATCAGGTTGAACTTGGCCTGCAGCCCCCGGGCAGCATGGCTTCGCATGAGCGCCACCAGCTCGCGGGCATGCTCGGGCTGGTCGTTCACGCCGTCGAGCATGCAGTACTCGAAGGTGATGAAGTCGCGCGGCGCAAAAGCCTGATAGCGGGTGCAGGCCTCCAGCAGCTCGGCGATCGGGTACTTGCGGTTCAGCGGCACCAGGTGGTCGCGCAGCGCGTCGCCCGGCGCGTGCAGCGACACCGCCAGCGCCACGGGACAGTCCTGTGAGAGCCGGTCCATCATGGGCACCACGCCCGAGGTGGAGACGGTCACGCGCCGCCGCGACAGGCCATAGCCGTGGTCGTCCAGCATGACCTTGAGGGCGGGCACCAGCTGGGCGTAGTTCTGCAGCGGCTCCCCCATGCCCATCATCACCACGTTGGTGATCACGCGCTCGTCCTGCCCCAGTTCGCGGCGCAAGGTGTGCTCGGCAAACCACAGCTGGGCCAGGATTTCCGCGGTGGTGAGGTTGCGACTGAAGCCCTGGTGGCCGGTGGAGCAGAAGCGGCAACCCACGGCGCAGCCGGCCTGGGAGGACACGCACAGCGTGCCCCGGTCGGTCTCGGGGATGAAGACGCTTTCGATCAGGTTGCCGTCGCCCACGTCAAACAGCCACTTGATGGTGCCGTCGGCCGAGCGCTGGGTGCTGACCACGGGCAAAGCCTCCAGGTGCGCGCATCCAGCGAGCTTGTCGCGCAGTGACTTGGCCAGGTCGGTCATCTGGGTGAAGTCGGTGGCGCCGCGCTGGTGGATCCAGCGGTAGAGCTGCGTGGCGCGAAAACGTTTTTCACCCAGCCGCTCGCAAAAGGCAGCCAGGGCGTCAAGGTCGAGGCCGAGGAGGTTGGTGCTCATGGGGCGGGGGCGAAGCGCCAGGGTCGCAAAGCGCCAAGCGTAGCGCCGCAGCGCTGAAAAACAAGGGGGAAGCCCGACAAGCGGCGGTGTGGACCGCGGGGCTCGCCGGAAAAAAGTGCGGGGCCCTTCAGGCCCCGCTCCACGGCTGGAAGCCGGCGATGCCGCCGGCCGCCTGGCGTCTTCAGCGCGAGTAGACGTTCATGCCGGGGAAGAAGAAAGCCACTTCCTGGGCGGCCGTCTCAGGGGCGTCGGAGCCATGCACGGCGTTGGCGTCGATGCTGTCGGCGAAGTCGGCGCGGATGGTGCCGGCAGCGGCCTTCTTGGGGTCGGTGGCGCCCATCAGGTCGCGGTTCTTGGCGATCGCGCCCTCACCTTCGAGCACCTGGATCATCACCGGGCCGGAGACCATGAAGTCCACCAGGTCCTTGAAGAAGGGACGGGCCTTGTGCACGGCGTAGAACTGCTCGGCTTCGGCGCGGGACAGGTGCTGCATGCGGGCGGCGGCGATCTTCAGGCCGGCGGCTTCAAAGCGGGCGTAGATCTGGCCAATGACGTTCTTGGCGACGGCGTCGGGCTTGATGATGGACAGGGTGCGTTCGGTGGCCATATTGGGCGTT
>CAYVGD010000253.1:0-4434 GCA_964450095.1 uncultured Polaromonas sp. | reverse complement strand
GGGCCGACCACACGCACATTGACCTGCGGATGGAGCACGCTCTGGCCGTCCTGCAGCTCAAGGAAGGCCAGCACGCCCGGCACGCCGTCCAGCACCTGCTCGAGCGGTTTGTCGCTGAGCTGGACCAGCGGGCCTGCCGCCGGCGAGGAAGTGGCAGCAGGTGCGGGCGTGACTGTGGCGGATGGTGCGGGTGCGGGTGCGGGTGCGGGTTCAGGTGCAGGTGCAGGTAGAGGTGCAGGGGCGGACACGGTCGCTGGGATTGCCGATGTTCCGGAGGCATTCATCTGCGTGGCCGCACCGATGGGCGCGTTGCCCAGGGCTGTCGGGAGGGATGCGGCAACGGGGGCGGGAGGGGTCGCAGGCACGGGTGCTGGCGCGGGTGCGGTCGCTGGCGCGGGTGCGGTCGCTGGCGTAGGTGCGGTCGCACTGGCGGGCGGGTTCCCCGGGATGGCCGCACCGGGCACGGGCTGCACAGGGGCGGCGCCGGGGATGCCAGAGGACTGCGGCAGGCTGATGAGCGGGCGGGACGGCTGCACCGCCGGCAGGCCCTGGGGGACGCCCACCGCAGCGGCCGAACCGGCAGACAGGCCGCTGGCGGGCAGGCCCTGCACGGCCGCGCCCTGGGTCACCACGGGGCTGTCGGCGGCCAGCCGGGCGCCGGTCAGCGCCTGCAATTGCTGGTTGACCGAGCGCTCGAAGCGCTTGAAGCGTTCAGCGATGTCAACCTTCAGGCCCGGGGTGTCGCAGCCGTCGATGGCGAAGTCCGCCCGGGCGAGTTCGCCGTTCTTGAGGTCGAGGAAACGGCTGTGCGGCTGCCCGGCCTGGCGGTTGTCCAGCAGCGCCAAGGGGGCGCCTGCGGGCAAGGTGGTCTGGTCCAGGCGCAGCGCGTGCGTGACCGGGCGCAGGCCAAAGAGGCTCCAGCGCCCGAGGTGGTCGGTGATGACGCTCACGCCGTCTTGCATGTAAAGGCGCACACCGGGCACGCCGGGCTCCTCGGGGCCGTCTTGCACGCCGTTGCGGTTGCAGTCGGCCCAGACCTTGCCGAAGGCGTAGGCCTGGTTGCTGAGCACGCCCCCGGTCACGCGCACGCGGGCCTGGGCCTGGTTGGAGCTGGCACGCTCGGGGCTGCTGGCGCCCGTGAACGCCGCGGTGGCTTGTGCGATGTTGATGGCGTCCCGGTCCGCTTGTGCGCCCACGCCCACGCGCAGCCGGTAGCTCAGGCTGAGCTGCGACGACGCACCACTGCCAACACCGGTGCCCACACCGCTGCCCACACCGCTGCCCACACCGGTGCCAGGCACCGCGCCTGCGCCTGGCCCCGCTCCAGTTCCTGCGCCTGCCGCTCCTGCCGAAGCTGGGCCTGCACCGAGGCTGAGCGCGCTCAAATCGAAGGTCAGGCGCGCCCTGCGGCTCGGCCCATCGACCTGTACCTGGGGGTCGGGCACAGACCGGCCATTGACGCGCACGCTCTGCGGCACGTAGCTGAAGCCTGGAGGCAGCAGATCGTCGATGGCGATGCGCTCGGCCGGCAGGTTGGCGCGGTTGGTGAGCGTGAGGGCGTAGTCCACGAAGTCGGCCAGTTCGACCTGGGTCTTGTTGGCCTGCTTGGTCAGGAGCAGCGCGCCCGAGACCGCGGTGAAGGGGTCCAGGGGGATGTTGTTGTGCAGCGCCTCACACACCTCCGCCGGGTTGCCCGGCCTCACGCCAGAGCGCAGCGAGGTGAACCAGGTCGTTGGGTCGGAACCCTGGGGGATCTGGCTGTTGACGACCACAAAAGGCCCGTTGCCGACGAACCCAGGGGCGGAAGCCAGGCAGCCATTGAACACACCGGACTCCGGACGGAGGCTCGCACTGGAGACATAGCCCTGTGGAGGCTCCACGGTGAGCGCATAGGTGCACACGTCCGCCAGGGGGGGCGAGCGCCAGATCACCTGGTACTGGCCATCTGCACCGGTCGTGATGGTGATGCTGCGGCGGGCGGCGTCGTAGCTGTAGGCCGGGTTGTTGCCGTCGATCACTTCGACCGGCAAGATCGGGGTGGCGGTACCGGCCTCGCAGGTCTGGCGGGTGAGCGTGACCCGCGCACCGGCCACCGGCTGGCGGGTGACGGTGTCGTAAACCAGGCCCTGGGGATCGGCCACCACGCTGGCCAGTTCACTGCTGGACAGCGCCAGGGCGTTGGCCTGCTGCACTGTGGACTCGGTGCCCAGCGCCCAGACACGCTGGGTGATTCGCGGGGCCGACTGGGGGTTGCGAACGACCAGGCGCACGGTGTAGGTGAAGATCTCCTCTTGGCCTGGTCCGAAGGCAATGCTTGCGTCGTTGAGCACGGCTTCGGGGGCGCGGGTGACATCGTTGCCGGTGCAGTCGGCATTGCCCGTGAAGCTGGCAGACACTGGCAGCACGCCACGTGTGGCAAGGGGGAGGCCCTTGAGCTGCCATGCTTCCACGGGTGAGGCGGGGTCGCGGGAGCGAAAGCCGCATTCAAAGGGAACAACCACCCGAAGGGATGGAAAGCTGACCGTGCTGCGGTTGCTGACGCGCAGGGTGTAGGGAAGCTCGAACACACCCGGCGCAACCTTGACCGGGCGCCCCAACTCGAGAAGGGTCTGCAGGCCGCTGTCCCCCCCCGAAAGTGAGGAAGGATCGACCAGCAGCAAGGTGGTGGGCGCTGCGTTGTTCAGCGGCCAGGCGTCGCCGTCGGGGTCGGGGTCGCGGCCCGGGGTGGAGAGCGCGTTGAAGCCCTCCCCCACCGCAGGCGTGGCCGACCAGGCCTGGACCTGGGACTGCAAGCGGACGGTGCTGCCGCCCCGACCCACGGCGTTGACCCGCACCTGGACGCTGAGCGTGACGTCGGCGCCCACGGGCAGTTCGGCGGCGCCAGGCAGGAACATGTTGGGCTGGTCGCTGCCGTTGAAATCGGGGTTGAGCGGAAGCACGGCGCGCGAATCGCCGGAGCTGGTCACGCTCAGGCTGCCGGGCACCACGCTGTACTGGCCCACAGCAGGCACGGCGGACGCAGTGTGAGTGCCCAACAGGGCGCCGCCGGCCAGGGGCTGGCTGACCTGCAAGGCCTTCAGCGGCAGGCGGCCCAGGTTGCGCAGGCGGATCTGCAGGGTGTGAAGCACCGTGCCGTCGGCGGCCCCGGCGGCGTTGAACTGCAGGCTGCGTTCGGAGGCTTGCAGCGCGGCACCGACCACCAGGGTTTGAAGCGGCACCTGGGCCAGGTTCGAGGCCACGGCCAAGGCCTGGGTGCAGTTGGGCGCATCGGTGGCGCAGAGGTGGGCCTGGGCTGCACCCGACAAGACCGGGCGGCGCAGTGGCAGGACGGCCGATGCCTGGTAATCCAGCCCGAACTGCGCCCCGGGGGGCAGGCCATTGGTTCGCAGCAAGGCCAGCTCCACCACGTCGGCGGGGTTGGCCGGCTCTTGAGCGAGGTAGTTGAAAGGCGGTTGCAGGCGCGTGCGAAACAGGCGCAGCACGAAGGGGCTGTCCGAGTTCAGGCTGCCGGAACGGTAGGCGGCGCCTTCGGGCAATTCGGCCCGCAGGAGCAGGCCGGCCAGGGGCTGACCATCGACGGTGATGCGCTCGCCCGTGGCGGCCACCGTGGTGGGGCGGGCTTCGGCTGAACCGATGTTGCGGGCCTGCACGGTCCAGCGGGCCGCATCGCTGCTGCCGGGGTTCAGGGCCTGGGCGGCCGTGGCGGTGTGCAAGACGCTCAGGGATGGCGCATCGGCAAAGAGCAAGCGGGTGGAGGCGGTGCGGGTGAGCGCGCTGCCCGAGCCGCCGGCCGTTGTGCCTTGGACGCTCAGTTCCAGGCAGGCCTGCACGGACGCCAGCTGCACGGGCGCATCGGCAAGGACCAGGATCGATCCGGATTCGCCCGGAGCAAGCACCTGGTTGCCCAGCAAGACCTCGGCGGCGGTGGGGCGACCGTCGCGGTCGATGTCGTGAACGATGCGCGTGCCGGGCAGGCTCACCTGTGCAGGCCCTGGCCCGGTGGCGCCCGACAGGGGCGCGCAGGTGGTCTGGTTTTGAACGGCAGCGGTGAGCGTCAGCGGAACGTTGCCGGTGTTGCGCACGCGCACGGGGTACACCACCGCGCTGGCAAGCGCGGCTTGAAGCTGGTCGTCGGTGCGCACGGAAAAATCTGCGACCGCCGACACCGTCAGGGTGATCGGGGGGCTGATGGCCTCTTGGCGTATCTGCGAGCCACCCACCACGAAAGTGACGCTGGCCTGCGCGGCAATCACTTGCCCGAGCACCTGGGCCTGAGCAAGCGATGAAAAAAACAAACATGCCATGGCCAGCGCTGCTGCGCACCGGCCTGCGCGGCTGGCGTGTGCGATCAATACACGGGCGACAACGTCCATGGCACTCAAAAAAATTTAGAAAGATGACGCAGGCCCGGGGCCTGGATGAATCGCACAAGTG
>CAYVGD010000252.1:0-4438 GCA_964450095.1 uncultured Polaromonas sp. | reverse complement strand
ATGGGCCCCGAGCGCAAGAGCATGGTCATGCCCGAGGAAGAGCGCCGCAACACGGCCTACCACGAGTCGGGCCACGCGCTCATCGGACGGCTGCTGCCCAAGTGCGATCCGGTGCACAAGGTCACCATCATCCCGCGTGGCCGTGCGCTGGGCGTCACCATGAGCCTGCCGGAGAAAGACCGCTACAGCTACGACCGCGAGTTCATGCTCAGCCAGATCAGCATGCTCTTTGGCGGCCGCATCGCTGAAGAGGTGTTCATGAACCAGATGACCACGGGCGCTTCCAACGACTTCGAGCGTGCCACGCAGATCGCCCGCGACATGGTGATGCGCTACGGCATGAGCGATGCACTGGGCCCGATGGTCTACGCCGAGAACGAGGGTGAAGTGTTCCTGGGCCGTTCGGTCACCAAGACCACGCACATGAGCGAGCAGACCATGCAGAAGGTCGACTCCGAGGTCCGCCGCATCATTGACGACCAGTACGGTCTCGCGCGCCGCCTGATCGAGGAGAACCAGGACAAGATGCACGCCATGGCCAAGGCGCTGCTCGAGTGGGAAACCATCGACGCCGAGCAACTGGACGACATCATGGCCGGACGTGCGCCGCGCCCGCCCAAGGACTGGACGCCGCGCAACCCCTCCGTGGGTGGCGGCTCCGGTGACGGCAGCGCCACGGTGGCGCCCGACCCCCGGCCCACCGCGGCCTGAAGCGGGTCCACCGCCAATATCCAGCCGGGGCATGCCCCGGCTTTTTCTTGGGCGCGGCCCGCGCCCCCGAGCCAACCTGGAGCCGCCGTTGATCTGGCAGACCTCGCGCTTTGCAATCGACCTGTCCCGCCCCCGGGTGATGGGCATCGTCAACGTCACGCCCGACTCGTTTTCTGACGGTGGCCACCACCATGCCGAAGGCGATCCGCGCCCGGCCCTGGCGCATTGCGAAGTGCTGCTGCGCGAAGGCGCTGACCTGCTCGACATCGGCGGTGAGTCCACCCGCCCCGGTGCCACCCCCGTGTCGCTGGCGCAGGAACTGGCCCGCGTGCTCCCGGTGGTGCGTGAGGCGGTCAAGCTCGGCGTTCCGGTTTCCGTGGACACCTACAAGGGTGAGGTGATGCGTGCGGTCCTGGATGCAGGGGCCGATGTGATCAACGATGTCTGGGCCCTGCGCCAGCCCGGCGCGACCGAGGCCGTGGCCGCCCACCATGGCTGCGGCGTGTGCCTGATGCACATGCACGGTGAGCCACGGACCATGCAGGTCCAGCCCATGGAGGGCGACGCGCCCCTGCAGGTGCGTGACTTCCTGGCAGCGGCCGCTGAGCGCCTGCAGGCCCTTGGCGTGGCGCCCAGCCGCATCGTGCTGGATCCGGGTGTGGGCTTTGGCAAGACCGTGGCGCAAAACTTTTCGCTGCTCGAGTGCCAAGACATACTTTTGGCGCTGGGCTATCCCTTGCTGGGCGCGTGGTCGCGCAAGTCCTCCCTGGGCGCGGTGCTGGGCGAGCCCGGTCCCCCGGTGCCGCCTGAGGCTCGGCAGGTGGCCAGCGTGGCGGCCGCCTTGTTGGCGGTCGAGCGTGGCGCCCGCATCGTGCGGGTGCACGATGT
This sequence comes from uncultured Polaromonas sp., assembly GCA_964450095.1. Lineage (GTDB taxonomy): Bacteria > Pseudomonadota > Gammaproteobacteria > Burkholderiales > Burkholderiaceae_C > Polaromonas. Next base: position 2,839 of record CAYVGD010000252.1, on the reverse strand, counting down.
GCAACCGACGGTCGAGGCACTCAAGGTGTGGCGGGCGTCGCGCGGCCAGCGCTGACGAGCGTCCGCGAAGGACCGTAACGGGCTGCAACAGGCCGCCACGGTCGGGCTGAAAACACGGTCAAAAGAGGCTTTTAGAATCCTTGCCAACCCGGCGACCGGCTTCAGCAGACAAAAGCGCAGCGCCCCACGCACAAGGCTTTCATGACACGCAAGTATTTCGGCACCGACGGCATCCGTGGCACGGTTGGCCAAGCTCCCATCACCCCCGACTTTGTCCTGCGCCTGGCCCATGCGGTCGGTCGCGTGCTCCGCCGCACCGAGGCCAGGCCAACGGTGCTCATCGGCAAGGACACCCGCATCTCCGGCTACATGCTCGAAAGCGCGCTCGAATCGGGCTTCAACTCCGCCGGGGTGGACGTGATGCTGCTCGGGCCTTTGCCCACCCCCGGCGTGGCCTACCTCACGCGCACCCAGCGCGCCAGCCTGGGCGTGGTGATCAGCGCCAGCCACAATCCCTATGCCGACAACGGCATCAAGTTCTTCAGCGCCCAGGGCAGCAAGCTCGACGACGCCTGGGAATTGGCGGTGGAGTCGGCGCTGGACCAGCCGCCCAGCTGGGTGGACTCGGCTGGCCTGGGCAAGGCGCGGCGCCTGGACGACGCGGCCGGTCGCTACATCGAATTCTGTAAGAGCACTTTCGCAGGCGACCTCACCCTCAAGGGCTTGAAGCTCGTGGTGGACGCGGCCCATGGCGCGGCATATCACATTGCACCCGAGGTGTTCCATGAGCTGGGTGCAGAGGTCAGCTGCATCGGCTGCGCCCCGGATGGGCTGAACATCAATGCAGGCGTGGGTGCCACGCACCCGGAAGCCCTGATCGAGGCGGTCAAGGCGCAGGGCGCGGACTACGGCATTGCCCTGGACGGCGATGCCGACCGGCTGCAGCTGGTCGATGCCCAGGGTCGCCTGTTCAATGGCGATGAGCTGCTCTACCTCATGGTGTCGGAGCGGTTGGCGCGCGGCGAGGCGGTACCGGGGGCCGTGGGCACGCTCATGACCAACTTGGCGGTCGAGCAGGCGCTGGGGTCACGGGGGGTCGGTTTCGTGCGCGCCAAGGTGGGAGACCGCTACGTTCTGGAGGAGTTGGAAAAGCGCGGCTGGCTCCTCGGCGGTGAAAGCTCGGGCCACCTGCTGGCGCTGGACAAGCACAGCACCGGCGATGGCCTCATCAGCGCGCTGCAGGTTCTGCAGGCTTGCGTGCGCAGCGGTCGGAGCCTGGCCGACCTGCTGGCCGATGTCACGCTGTTCCCACAAACCTTGATCAACGTGCGCCTCCAACCCGGGCAGGACTGGAAGGCGAGCGTTGCGCTTGCCCAGGCGCAACAGGCCGTTCAGGCGCAGCTGGGGGAGTCGGGCCGAATTCTCATCCGCGCCAGTGGCACCGAGCCCGTGCTTCGCGTGATGGTGGAGGCGCGCGACGGCGCCCAGGCGCGTGCCGGTGCGCAGCGCCTGGCAGAAGCCGTGCAGCAGGCCTGAACCGGGGCAGGGCGCTCAGGCGCGCTCCCGCGACCTGCTGCCTGCCTTCAACCTCGCTTCCTCCAGCCTCGCCGGCATTCAGCGGCGTTCGCGCGCTCAGCCACACTCGCTTTCAGCGTCACCCGCACAAGTCTTGCCAGCGCTGGGGGGCCGCCCTGCACGCAGGGGCTCGGGCTGAAGTACTTGACTTTGGGGGGCTCACGGGCCTTCCAGGATACGGCGCGCTATTGAGCGGGGTTGGAGCGGCCATGGCTCCACGGGATGTGCTCCGCGGACTTTGCGGGGGACGCCGCATCGCCAGCTGCTGCGTGCAGGATCAGGCTGCTGCTTCCAGTCCGTTTTGAAAATGCTCGCGCATGCGCTGCGCGGCCAAGGCGGCGTCGCGGCTTTCCAGCGCCGCCATGATGGCCCGGTGTTCGGCCAGTGATTCCTGAATGCGGCCGCTCTTGAGCAGGGAGTGGTGGCGGTTGAGCTTCATCACCTTGCGCAGGTCGGCAACCATTTGGTCGCGCCAGCGGTTGTCCGCCACGGCCAGGAGCTGGTGATGGAACGCTTCATTGATGGCAAAAAAGCGTTCGCGGTCGCTCGCCGCTGCCTCCAGCTCGGCATGGAGGCTCTGCAGCAGCGCCAACTGCTCGGCAGTGGCCCGGGTGGCGACCACGCCGGCTGCATCGCTTTCCAGCAACGCCAGCAGGTGATAGACGTCGGCGAGGTCCCGCTCCGAAACTTCGGTGACGTACGCGCCCCGCCGCACCTTCATGGTCACCAGCCCCTCCGCGGCCAGCACCTTGAGCGCCTCGCGCAGCGGTGTGCGGCTGATGCCGTATTCCTCGGCCAGTTTCAGCTCGTCAATCCAGCTGCCTGGGGCAAGTTCCTGGCGGAAGATGCGTTCGCGCAGCAGTTCGGCCACCTCTTCATAGAGGGCGCGGTTGGGCAGGGGCAGGGCGGCCATGGCGCGAGCTTAGTCCAAAATGAATTTTGCATCAATAATTATAAATGATGTAGACTTCGCCTCAAGGGTTTTCCTCAGGGCCAGGGCTCGCATTTCTGGCCGACAAGTTCATCTACGACATTCCTCATCCGCCGGTTCCGCTGCCGTTCCACGCCATGACCCAGTCCAACTCCGCTTCTGAATTCAACCCCGCCAGCCTTGAGGCCTGGGAAAAGGCTGCCGCCAAGTCGGCCCCGGGTGGCGATGTCTCTGCACTGAAGTGGGTCACCCCCGACGGCATCACGGTCAAGCCGCTCTACACCGCGGCAGACACCGCCGAAGACGCTCCCGGCCTGTGGGGCGCGCACTGGT
>CAYVGD010000251.1:0-4446 GCA_964450095.1 uncultured Polaromonas sp. | reverse complement strand
CGTCATCACCGTCCTTCACGCACTGATGAACGATTCGCAGGACTGGTGGCCCGCCGACTACGGCCACTATGGGCCCTTCTTCATCCGCATGGCCTGGCACTCGGCGGGCACCTACCGCATCTTCGACGGCCGCGGCGGCGCGCGCTCGGGCGAGCAGCGCTTTGCTCCCCTCAACAGTTGGCCCGACAACGGCAACCTCGACAAGGCGCGCCGGTTGCTCTGGCCCATCAAGCAGGAGTACGGCCGCAAGCTTTCATGGGCTGACCTGATGATCCTGGCCGGCAATGTGGCACTGGAATCCATGGGCCTGAAGACCTTCGGCTTCGGCGGCGGCCGCGAGGACATCTGGGAACCGCTGCCCATCGACTGGGGGCCAGAGTCCAGCTGGCTGGGCGACGAGCGCTACAGCGGCGAACGCGAGCTGGCCCGGCCACTGGCGGCGGTGCAGATGGGGCTGATCTACGTGAACCCCGAGGGCCCCAACGGCGAGCCCGACCCGTTGCGCTCGGCCCGAGACATCCGCGACACCTTCGGCCGCATGGCCATGGACGACCACGAAACCGTGGCACTGGTGGCCGGCGGCCACACCTTCGGCAAGTGCCACGGTGCCGGCCCGGCCCACCATGTGGGCACCGCCCCGGAGGGCGCCAACATCGAGGAACTGGGCATGGGCTGGCGAAGTGCGTATGAAACCGGCATCGGCGCGCACACTATCACCAGCGGCCTGGAGGGTGCCTGGACACCCACGCCCACGAAGTGGGACATGAGCTATCTGGAGACTCTGTTCGGCTTCGAGTGGGAACTGACCCAGAGCCCCGCAGGCGCGCACCAGTGGAAGCCCAAGGGCGATGCGGGCCGTAATGTGCCCGATGCCCACATCCCCGGCAAGTTCCACCAGCCCATGATGACCACGGCCGATCTGGCATTGCGGGCGGACCCTACCTACGAAAAGATCTCGCGCCACTATCTGGCCCATCCGCAGGAGTTCGCGGACGCCTTCGCCCGCGCTTGGTTCAAGCTCACGCACCGCGACATGGGGCCGAAGGCGCGCTACCTCGGCCCGCTCGTGCCGCGGGAAGACCTGCTGTGGCAGGACCCGATTCCGGCGGTAGACCACCCGCTGGTGGATGAGTCCGACATCGCGGCCCTGAAGCATCAGCTGCTGGCCTCGGGTCTGTCAGTGCCGCAGCTGATCAAAGCCGCCTGGGCCAGCGCTTCCACCTTCCGCGGCAGCGACATGCGCGGCGGCGCCAACGGCGCCCGCATCCGCCTGGCACCGCAGAAGGACTGGGAGGCCAACGATCCGGCCGAGCTCGCTCAGGTGCTGGGCAGGCTCGAAGCGATCCAGCAGGACTTCAATGCGGCGGCTTCAGGCGGCAAGAGGGTGTCCCTGGCCGACCTCATCGTGCTGGCCGGCTGCGCTGCGGTAGAAGAGGCTGCCCGAAAGGCTGGCCATGACGTGCGGGTGCCGTTCACGCCGGGCCGCACCGACGCATCCCTGGAGCAGACCGACGTCAATTCCTTTGAAGTGCTGGAGCCCGCGGTGGACGGCTTTCGCAACTACATTCACCCCGGGGCCGCAGGCAACGTGGCCAACGCCATGATCGACAAGGCCAACCTGCTGATGCTCACCGCCCCCGAGATGACGGTGCTGGTGGGCGGCATGCGCGCCCTGGGTGCGACCAGCGGCAACGTGAGCCATGGCGTGTTCACCGAGCGCCCGGGAACGCTCACGCCCGACTTCTTTACGAATTTGCTCGACATGCGCATCGCCTGGAAACCAGCCGGCGGCAGCACCCACCTGTTCGAGGGCACGGACCGCAAGACCGGCGAGCGGCGTTGGACGGCCACGCTGGCGGACCTGATATTCGGCAGCAACGCCCAGCTGCGCGCCTTGTCAGAGGTGTACGCTGCGCGCGACGGCGAGGCGCATTTCGTACAGGATTTCGTCACGGCTTGGGCGAAGGTAATGGAGTTGGATCGGTTCGATCTGCACCGGGCAAGTGTGACGTGAAAGGCCGAGCGCTTTACCTCGAACGATTTAGCTACTTCTGGCCGAAAGCAGCCCCAGCTACAAAGCGCCACTAACAGCCCCTCCCTGCTGAAAAAAATGCTCATGCTTCCGGTATGAACCGGTATGAGATCACCACATACAGGCATCGAGGCAAAAGTCCACGGCCACATCTCTTCTGCGACGCCACGGTCTGAAAGCACCCGTAACGTTCTGGACGTACTGGCCGGCAGCATTGCCAGAACGGCAGCAAGCCAGACCAGGCCAGAGCCCCTACCCCGCGCTGCAGAGGTTCCGGCCGAACCCAGGACATAGGTGCCTCCGATCGTCCCCCACCTTAAACAGGGAGGCCGCTCCGATTCGTCGGCAAGGCAATCAAATGTAAGCATGATCCACGGGTGCGAGGCTCAACGCCTGCCCAGCGCTGGCCTTCTGGACAAGCCTCATCTTGATCAGCTCGGGACCCTTTCTGGCTCGCACCCCGAGGGGATGATTGGCAGGAGCCGCAAGCTATCGCTACCCCTGGGTCTGGACGCTCAGTCGCGACTGCTTCCTTTTTTGGGCCATGGCAAAACGCCTTTCTTCGTCGGGCCCTGAAGGCACCAACGGTACCACCGTAGTTGGTCTGAAGTCATCGTCCACCGCCACCATGGTGAAAAAACAGCTGTTGACGTGGCGGACCACCTTTTTACGGATGTTCTCGGCGACGACTTTGATGCCCACTTCCATGGAGGTCCTGCCGGTGTGATTGACGGAGGCGAGGAAGTGCACGAGTTCCCCGACATGCACTGGCTGTCTGAAGGTGACCTGGTCGACGCTCATCGTCACCACATAGCTGCCCGCGTACCGACTGGCACATGCGAATGCGACCTGGTCCAGCAGCTTCAGGATCGTGCCTCCATGCACATTGCCTGAGAAGTTGGCGGTGTCGGGCGTCATCAAGACCGTCATGGTCAGCTGGTGCGCGGGCAGGTTCATCATGGCTGCAGGCTTCTTCTTCAGGCCAGGGTCAACGCGACATCGATGTTGCCCCGCGTCGCATTCGAGTAGGGGCAGACCTGATGGGCCGTGTCCACCAGGTCCTGGGCCACGGCGCGGTCCAGACCGGGAAGCTGGATGACCAGCTGCACCGCAATGCCAAACCCTTGGGGAATAGGGCCAATGTCAACGCTGGCGTCGATGCTGGCATCAGCGGGCACTGCCACCTTCTTCATCCCAGCGACATGCTTGAGCGCACCCATGAAGCAGGCCGAGTAGCCTGCGGCGAACAACTGCTCCGGGTTGGTCGCACCACCTTTTCCACCCAGTTCTTTGGGCGGTGCGAGCTTGACATCGAGCAAGCCATCGTCGGTGACCGAACGGCCTTCGCGGCCCCCGGTGGTGTGGGCCTTGGCGGTGTAGACGACTTTGTCAAGTTGAGTGGGCATGAAAATTCTCCAGGTTGAAAAATAAAAACAGGCTTAAAGGTCAAAGCGTCAGCCGCGGGTAGAGGTTTTCACGTCCACGCTCGCCTTGATCGCGTTGGAGTACGGGCAGATGCCATGGGTGGCGCCCACAAGTTTTTCCGCCTCGTCGGAGGGCAACCCCGGGAGGTAAACGTCCAGTTCGGCTGTGATGCCAAAGCCGCCTTCGGACCGCGGCCCGATGCCAATCGTGGCTGTCACCGTCGTGCCGGCTGGTACCTTGATCTTCGTTTGACCAGAGGCCACACGCATGGCACCGAGGAAGCAAGCCGAATAGCCGAGTGCAAACAGCTTTTCGGGGTTCGCGCCATCGCCGCCCGGACCACCCAGTTCTTTAGGCACCGTGAGCTGCAGGGACATGCTGCCATCGGCCAGTGCGGTCTGGCCATCGCGTCCCCCGCCGCTGGCTGTGGCTGTAGTTTTGTATTTCGCATCTACGGACATGATTTTTCCTTTGTGAGTGATGTGGTGTTTAGGTCGAAATGACTGATGGTCGGCGTCAGGCGAGTTCAAAGCGGTCCAGGTTCATCACCTTGGTCCAGGCGCGGCCGAAGTCCTGCACGAAGCGGGCTTGCTGGTCGTCCTGTGCGTAAACCTCGGCAATCGCCCTGAGCTGCGAGTTCGAGCCGAACACCAGGTCCACGCGGGTCCCTGTCCAGCGCACCTGGCCGGTCTTGCGGTCGCGTCCCACATAGGTTTGGGCGGCTTCATCGGCCGGTGTCCAAGCCACGCCCATGTCAGTGAGGTTCACGAAGAAGTCGTTGGTGAGCTGACCCGGGCAGTCGGTGAAAACGCCGTGCCTGGAGCCATCGAAGTTGGTGTCAAGCACCCGCAGGCCACCCATCAACACCGTCATCTCGGGCGCGCTGAGCGTGAGCAACTGGGCCTTGTCCACCAGCAGCTTTTCGCCGGGCTGGCTGAAGTTTCTGGCCTGGTAGTTGCGGAACCCGTCGGCCTGCGGCTCCATGGCAG
>CAYVGD010000250.1:0-4447 GCA_964450095.1 uncultured Polaromonas sp. | reverse complement strand
TATCCCTTCGGCGTCTACCTCTGCGTGGTGGACATCGACCGGGCCACGGGCGAGACCAAGGTGCGCCGCTTCTACGCGCTGGACGACTGCGGCACCCGCATCAACCCGATGATCATCGAGGGCCAGATCCATGGCGGCCTCACCGAAGGCTTCGCGGTGGCGATGGGCCAGCAGATGCCCTTCGACGCGCAGGGCAACCTGCTGGGCAACACGCTGATGGACTACTTCCTGCCCACCGCCGTGGAGACGCCGCATTGGGAAACCGACCACACCGTGACACCCAGCCCGCACCACCCGATCGGCGCCAAGGGCGTGGCCGAGTCCCCGCACGTGGGCTCCATCCCGACCTTCACCGCCGCGGTGGTCGATGCCTTTGCCCACAAGGGCATCACGCACCTGGACATGCCGCACACCTCCTTCCGCGTCTGGAAGTCGCTCAAGGAACACGGCCTGGCCCTGTAACCTCTTAGGAAACCCATGGAAGTCAAACTCGACAAACAATATCCGCTGGACGTGGACGCCGAGCGCGCCTGGACGCTGCTGCGCGACCTCAAGGCCGTGGCCGGCTGCATGCCGGGGGCCGAGATCACCGAACAGCTGGGCGAGGGCTCCTACAAGGGCGCCGTCAAGGTGAAGGTGGGACCGGCCACGGCGCAGTTCGCCGGACAGGTGGACGTGCTGGAGGTCGTGGAGGCCGAGCGCAAGATGGTCATGCGCGGCAAGGGGGCCGACAAGGGCGGCTCTTCGGCTTCCATGGACCTCTCGGCCGTGGTCGTGGCCGACGAGGCCGACCCCTCGCGCTGCGTGCTCAACGGCTCGGCGGCGGTCATCGTCAACGGCAAGTTCGCGCAGTTCGGCGGCCGCATGATGGTGCAGGTCTCGGACATGATCCTGGGCCAGTTCGTCGAGAACTTCCGCCAGACGGCGCGCGCCATGCCCGCACCCGCAGGCGCGGCGGCGCCCCAGGCCGGCGCTGAGGCAGGCGCCGGTGCCACCGCCGAAGCTGGGGCTGCGGCCTCGGCGACCTCGGCGACCTCGGCGGCAGCACCGGCCGCCGCGCCCACCGCGCCGCCCAATGTGGCCAGCGAGCTCAACGGCCTGGCCATCTTCTGGGCGCTGGTCAAGGGCTGGTTCGCCAACCTCTTCGGCAAGCGGGCCTGAGGGCGGCTGTGGACATGAGGCAGGTCCCCGCCGCGCCGGCAGCCGCATCGGCCCAGCAGGAGGTGGCGCAGCTGCGCAGCCAGCTGCAGGCCGCCGGCTACCTGGCCGACGAGGCCCTGGCCACCAGCGCCTGGCTGGCGCAGTCGCTGGAGCGGCCGCTGCTGCTCGAAGGCGATGCCGGCGTGGGCAAGACCGCGCTGGCGCAGGCCCTGGCCCGCGCCCGCCCGGCCCGCCTGGTGCGCCTGCAGTGCTACGAAGGCCTGGACCTGGCGCAGGCCGCCTACGAATGGAACTACGGCCGCCAACTCATGGCCATCCGCCTGGCCGAAGCCAGCGAGCAACGCCTGGCCGAGGCCGACCTTTTTTCGCGCGAGTACCTGCTGGAGCGGCCGCTGCTGCAGGCGCTGTGCAGCCCCGAGCCCAGCGTGCTGCTGATCGACGAGATCGACCGCGCCGACGAGGCCTTCGAGGCCTTCCTGCTCGAGGTGCTGGCCGAGTACCAGATCACCGTGCCCGAGCTGGGCACGCTGCGCGCGGTGCACGCGCCGCAGGTGCTGCTCACCAGCAACGGCACGCGCGAGCTCTCCGACGCACTGCGCCGCCGCTGCCTCTACCACTACCTGGACTACCCGACGCTCGCGCGCGAGATCGCCATCGTCAAGGGCGCGCTGCCCCAGGCCGACTCGGCCCTGGTGGAAGAGGCCGTGCAGTTCGTGCAGCGCCTGCGCCGCGAGGACCTGGCCAAGACGCCGGGCATCGCCGAGACGCTGGACTGGGTGCGCGCGCTGCACCGGCTGCATCCGCATGCCCTGCCGGAGGACATGGGCGAGCTGCTGGGCACGCTCGGCTGCCTGCTCAAGACCCGCGAGGACCGCTTCCTGCTCACGCCCGAACGCGCCCGCCAGCTCGTCGAGGGGCGGCGATCGGTGGGCGTGGCCGAAAAAGGCTGAGGCCGTGGACCTGCGCACGCCGCCCCTGCCCCTGAGCGAACGCCTGGCAGGCTTTGCCGCACTGCTGCGAGAGCACGGCATGAAAGTGGGGCCGGCCGAAGAGCGCGACATGCTGGCCGCCGGGCTGCGGCTCGGCAGCCTGCGGCAAGCCACGCTCGAGGCGGCCTGGCGCGCGATCGCCTGCAGCACGGCCCGCGACTGGCGGCTGTGGCCGCAGGTGTTCGAGCAGTACTGGCTGCCGCACCGCATCAAGGGCACGGTCAAGACCAGCGGCGCCACACGCCCGCGCCGCGACCTGCGCAGCCAGGTCCAGCAGATGCATGAATCCATGGATGCGGCAGCGCCTTCGGGCCGCACGCCCCAGGCCTCGGCCGACCACGCCGGCAGCGGCGACGCAGAAGCCGGCGCGCTTGCCCGCGCCATGGGCGGGGCTGGCCGCGGCGAGCCCCAGGCCCTGCACGACCGCAGCGCGCAAATGTGGCTGCCGCAGGACCTGCATGCCCTGCAGCAGCTGGCCCGCCAGATCCAGCGCCAGCTCGAACCCCAGCCCACCCGGCGCTGGCGCACCCACCCCCAGGGCCGCCGCCTGGACCTGCGGCAGACCCTGCGCCGCAGCGTCGCCCACGGCGGCCTGCCGCTGCGCCCGGCCTGGCAACAGCGGCGCGAAAAACCGCCGCAGCTGTTCGTGCTGGTCGACGTGAGCCGCTCCATGGAAGCGCATGCGGCGTTCTTCCTGCGCGTGGCCCGGGCCATGGCGCAGGCGGCCGGCGCGCGGGTGTTCGTGTTCCACGTGCGGCTGGCCGAAATCACCTCGCTCATGCGCAGCGACAGCGCAGCCGTGCAGGAAAAGATCAACGCCGTGACGGCGGGCTTCGGGGCGGGCACGCGGATCGCCGCCAACCTGCAGGCCTTCGCCCGGCGCCACGCCCGGGCGCAACTTGGGCGCCACGCGCGCATCTGGCTGCTGTCCGACGGCTTCGACACCGACGCGCCCGAGGAACTGGCGCAGGCGCTTGGCGCGCTGCGCGGCCACGGTGCGCGCATCACCTGGTTCCATCCCACCCGCCAGCCGCCGGCGTCCCTGGCCGTGCGCCAGGCGCGCACACTGGTGGACCGTTTCATTCCCCTGGCCAGCCTGGCCGACCTGGCGCGGGCCCGGCCGCTGCTGCACTGATGCCCCGTTTTCGAAAGGACCTGCCATGACCACTCCCCATGCCTGGCTGCAGACCGCACACGAGCTGCATGCGCGGCAGCAAGCCTTCGCCCTGGTGACCGTGCTGCGCGTGGTGGCACCCACGTCGGCCAAGGCCGGCGACAAGGCCGTGGTCACCGCCGACGGGCAGATCCATGGCTGGATCGGCGGCGGCTGCGCCCAGCCCGCGGTGGTCAAGACCGTGCGCGCGGCGCTTGCCGATGGACAGGCGCGCACCATCCGTATTTCGCCCGCACAGGAAACGCACGAGCAGCAGCTGGCCGACGTGCTGGAGTTCGGCATGGCCTGCCACTCCGGCGGCACGCTGGAGCTGTTCATCGACCCGGTGCGGCCGCTGGAGAGCCTGACGGTGCTGGGCGACTCGCCCGTGGCCCGCGCGCTGTGCGACCTGGCCCCGCGCGTGGGTTTCGCGGTGCATTTGGTGGCCCACGGCGCACAGGTGTCTGATTTCCCGGCGGCCAGCCGCGTGCTGGCCTCGGACGACGAGGCCGCCATGGCCGAGCTGCCCGCCGGCGGCTGGGCGGTGGTGGCCACGCAGGGCCGGCGCGACCTGCAGGCGCTGAAGGCGGCGCTGGCGCTGCGGGGAAGGCGCATCTGGTTCGTGGCCAGCAGCCGCAAGGGTGCGGTGCTCAAGGCGTCGCTGATCGCCAGCGGCGAGGACGCCACCCGGGTGAACGCCATCGTGGCGCCGGCGGGCGCGGCCATCGGCCCACAGACGCCGGAGGAGATCGCGCTGTCGGTGCTGGCGGCGGTGGTGGCCGCGCGCCGCACGGACGTGAACGACGCGGCAGCGCCTGCGCCCACATCGTGCTGCGGCAGCAAGAAGGCTGCCCAGGGCCACGCCGCCGCGTTCTCCGGGGCGGGCCAAGGGGCGGCAGCAGGTGCGGCGGCGGCGGCGGATGCGGCTGAAGGCACAGCCGCAGCGCGTGCGGGAACGGCAAGCCCGACACCGGCCAGCCCGACAGGGAACACCCCGGCGCAGACATCGCCGCAGGTCGCAGCCCGGGCTGCCAGCGTTCAAACGGGCGGGGTCGCGGGCAGGGCCACGGGAGAGGCCGCAGGCCGGGCAGGCGGTGCAGCGGCCTGCGCATCCAGGGCCACGGCCACAGCCCCGGCATCGGCA
>CAYVGD010000249.1:0-4456 GCA_964450095.1 uncultured Polaromonas sp. | reverse complement strand
GCGGCGAGGCGCGGTTCTACACCTGGCTGTACCGCATCGCGGTCAACACAGCCAAGAAAAGCCTGCTGGACCTCAAGCGCGACCCCACGGTGCTGGAAAATCTTCGTCCCGGCGCCGATGGGGAGGAACCTTCCCCGTCCGAACGCGAACCAAGCACCCTGGAAACCCCCGAGGCCGTGCTGGCCAGCCAGGAACTGGCGGCCATGGTCAACACCGCCATGGAGGCCCTGCCCGAGGAACTGCGTCAGGCCATCACCCTGCGCGAGATCGAGGGCCTGAGCTATGAAGAGATTGCCGACATCATGGACTGTCCCATCGGAACGGTGCGCTCGCGCATCTTCCGCGCCCGCGAGGCCATCTCGCACAAGATCCGCCCGCTGCTGGAAAGTCAGTCGGGCAAGCGCTGGTGAACCCACCCCCAAGACATGCCTCTGAACGCTCCGCCTTCTTCGCCTGACGAACAGCTCTCGGCCCTGCTCGACGGTCGCCTGAGCGATGCCGACATCCAGCAGGCACTTCGCACCTGCGAGCAGGACGATGCGCTGCTGGCCCGGTGGCGCGACTACCAACTCATCGGTGATGCGCTGCGGGGCGCGGCCTGCCCGCCAGCCGACGAGATGCGGTTCCTCCAGCGTCTTCGGCCCACCTTGGCGCAGGCCGCGCCGCCCGCGCCGCAGCCCCGGGGGGTCCATGACGCTTCTCCCGTTTCTGATTCCGCCCGTGACCCACACCGCCCGCGTGCGCGCGAAGCCGCCAACGAGCCGCGCTTTCGCTGGCGCTGGGTGGCGGGTCTGGCCACGGTCGCCGTGGCGGCCGGCCTGGGCTGGAATCTTCTGGCGGAAGGCGATGGCGCGCCGGTGCTGGCCCTGGGCCGCAGCCCGGTGCAGGTGACCGTTCCCCAAGGGGTGATGCTGCGCGATGCCGCCCTGGAAGAGCTGATGGAGGTCCATCGCGACCAGGGTGCCGCCTCGGCGCTGCCCATGCCCTCGGGTTTCCTGCGCAACGCCACCTTCGAGTCGCAGCCCGATCCTTCTGCAGTGTCCCGCCCCGAGGGCCGCTGAGACGCACCGCTGTGCCCGTCCCGATGCCGCGCCACCTCCGGTTCCCGACCCGCTTTTCATGCCGGCTTCGCCACGCCGGGGCTGTGGGCTTGCTGCTGCTCGCCACCCTGGTGGCGCCCGCAGTGGCCGGTGGCGTGTCTCACGAAGATCGGCAGGCCACAGCCGCGCAGCTGAGGGCCTGGCTGGGCCGCATGCACGACAGCCAGCGCAACCACAGCTACGTGGGCACCTACGTGGTGTCTTCCGCCAACAGCCTGTCGAGCGCGCGCATCTGGCACGCCTGCCAGGGCGAGCAGCAGTACGAGCGCATCGACTCGCTCAATGGCGCGCCGCGCACGGTGCTGCGCCACAACGACCAGGTGCTCACTCTCTGGCCGGAAACGGGCCTGGCCCGCAGCGAGAGGCGCGAGACCCTGGGCCTCTTTCCCGACCGCCTCCGGGCGGTCGACGAAGGCCTGGCCGAGCACTACCGCATCCAGCTGGGCTCGCAGGCCGATCGTGTGGCCGGGGTCTCGGCCGAGCGGGTGCAGCTGCTGCCGCGCGACAAGCTGCGCTTTGGCTACCGCATCTGGGTCGAGCCTGAAAGCGGCCTGGTGGTCAAGCTCCAGACCCTGGATGGCGCCGGCCAGGTGCTGGAGCAGGCGGCATTTTCCGAGTTGCAGTTCGGCGCACCCGTGAAGGTGGACGCGCTGCTGCGCATGATGAACCGGCTCGACGGCTACCGCCTGGAGAAGGTTCAGCCCGTCAAGACCACGCTGGCCGCCGAGGGCTGGTCGCTCAAGGCCTTGCCCGGTTTTCGCTTGATGCACTGCCACAAGCGCCAGGCGCATTCGACAGCCACCGGCGGCCTGCATTGCGCCTTCACCGACGGACTGGCCTCGGTGTCGGTCTTCCTCGAGCCCGTGCCCAGCAAGGCCGACGCGCCCGATGTGGTCAGGGCCATGGGCGCCACCCACACGCTGCGCACCCATGTGCACCAGCATGCCGCCACGCTCATGGGCGAGGTGCCGCCCGCCACGCTCAAGCTCTTCGCCTCCGCCCTTGAACGCCGCAAGGCAAACCCCTAACTGACGGGGATGCTGGTTTTGTTCTATGTTCCCGCCTGGCATGGCGGGCATCGAAAGGGGCTGGAGCCCGGCCGCCCGTTGCCACGCTGCGCAGAACCGAGAAAACGACACACCATGCACGCACTCAAACACATTCCCGTCTGGGCGCTGGCCTCCGCCCTGGGCGCCGGCCTGCCTGTGGCCCTGCTCCCTTTGCAAACCGCCCAGGCCCAGGTCCGGGCCCTGCCCGATTTCACCGATCTGGTCGACCAAGTCGGCCCGGCCGTGGTCAACATCCGCACCATTGAACGCAGCCGGGCCCAGCCCCAGGCGGGCTCGCCCGACGAGCAGATGCTGGAGTTCTTCCGGCGCTTCGGCATCCCGGTGCCGCCGGGCGCAGGGCCCCGCCAGCCCCGCCCGGAGCGCGGCGAGGAGGAGGTGCCGCGCGGCGTGGGCTCGGGCTTCATCGTCTCGGCCGACGGCTTCGTGATGACCAACGCCCACGTGGTGGAGGGCGCCGACGAGGTCATCGTCACCCTGTCCGACAAGCGCGAGTTCAAGGCCCGCATCGTCGGCGCCGACAAGCGCTCGGACGTGGCGGTGGTCAAGATCGAGGCCACGGGACTGCCCTCGGTGAAGATGGGCGACATCAACCGCGTGAGGGTGGGTGAGTGGGTCATGGCCATCGGCTCGCCCTTCGGCCTGGAGAACACCGTGACCGCGGGCATCGTCAGCGCCAAGCAGCGCGACACCGGCGATTACCTGCCCTTCATCCAGACCGACGTGGCCATCAACCCCGGCAATTCCGGTGGGCCGCTGATCAACATGCGCGGTGAGGTGATCGGCATCAACAGCCAGATCTACTCGCGCTCCGGGGGTTTTCAGGGCATCTCGTTTGCCATACCGATCGATGAGGCCGTGCGCGTGGCCGACCAGCTGCGCGCCAGCGGCCGTGTCACGCGCGGTCGCATCGGCGTGCAGATCGACCAGGTCAGCAAGGAGGTGGCCGAGGCCATTGGCCTGGGCCGGCCGCAGGGTGCCCTGGTGCGCGGCGTGGAAGCGGGCGGCCCGGCCGAGAAGGGCGGCATCGAGGCGGGTGACATCATCCTGCGCTTTGACGGCAAGCCCATCGAGAAATCCAGCGACCTGCCGCGCCTGGTGGGCAACACCAAGCCTGGCGCACGCGTGCCGGTGGCGGTGCTGCGGCGCGGCGCCCAGCGGGAGCTGACCGTGACCGTGGCCGAACTCGAGCCTGAGCGCAGCGCCCGCCGTGCCCCCAGCACGGAGCAGCGGCCGCCCGCCGCCGGTCCGGCACAGACGCTGGGGCTGGGGGTGGCCGACCTCACCGATGCGCAAAAGCGCGACCTCAAGCTGCGTGGCGGCGTCCGGGTGGAAGTGGCCGAGGGCGCGGCCGCGCGTGCAGGGCTCAGGGAAGGAGACGTGATCGTGGCCGTGGGCAATGTGGAGATCGCCAGCCAGCGGGAGTTCGAGCAGGCGATCCAGCGCGCCGACAAGGCCAAGCCCATCGTGGTGCAGTTCCGGCGGGGGGAGTTCGCGCAGTACGCCCTGATCCGGCCGGCGCGCTGATTCTTCGGGCTCGCCCGAGCGTTCCCGGCCGTTGCCTTGCCCCTGCACCCCGCCGGGCTTTGGCCCGTGCAGGGTGTTTTCCGGGGCCTAAAAACCACGGCCGGGCTGTGGGCGAGTGAAAAAAATCGCAGCGGCGGCTGATGTTGAATGTTGGTGCTCGCCAACTTACCCAGGTTTCTACATGACTTTTGGTAGAATCGACAGCGTTCAGCCAGCCGTCAACCTATAAAGCATCGCAAGAAATGACGGCGGCGGCCTCGTTTGGCGAAATTCTTGATCCATCCACAGATCACCCACAAGTTGTCCCAAAGTGGCGCTGCCACGACTGTTGATAAGTTGTTGATAAAATTCCTGTTGCTGACCCGCAACGAGCGGAAACGGGCCGGATCCAGGCTTTGCACTGCTGGCTTTTTCCCTACAATGAAGTCCCAACTATCGCAGTTGCCATAGATTGTTGGTTCAGGGCGCGTCGCACTACGACGCGCCCTTTTTTATGTTCTGCCCGCACACCTTCCAGACCTGCTCGCAGCACTTTCAAGCACTTAGGCGTTCCCGTTGATGAATCACATCAGAAACTTCTCCATCATTGCGCACATTGACCACGGCAAGTCCACGCTGGCGGATCGATTGATACAGCGCTGCGGCGGCCTGGAGGAGCGCGAGATGAGCGCGCAGGTGCTCGACTCGATGGACCTCGAAAAAGAGCGTGGGATAACCATCAAGGCGCAGACCGGGAAAAGCAGGATCACGGCGAATTTGTCA
>CAYVGD010000248.1:0-4496 GCA_964450095.1 uncultured Polaromonas sp. | reverse complement strand
CTACGCGATCTTCGTGATCAACTTCCTGGTGCTGGGCTACCTGGGCATCAAGCCGCCCTCTCCGGTCAACGAGCGCATCTCCCAGGTCGGCACGCTGTTCTACTTTGGCTTCTTCCTCCTGATGCCCTGGTGGAGCCGTCTGGGCAGCTTCAAGCGCGTGCCCGACCGCGTGACCTTTGCCGCCCATTGAGCGCTGGAGATTCCCTGATATGAAAACGATCAAGAACATTGCCCTGGGACTGCTGGCGAGCCTGGCCCTGGTGACCGGCGCGCAGGCTGCCTCCGAAGGCATTGCCTGGGACAAGGCACCCAACCGGACGAACGACCTGGCCGCCCTGCAAAATGGCGCCAAGCTGTTCGTCAACTACTGCCTGAACTGCCACTCGGCCGCCTTCATGCGCTACAACCGCCTGACCGACATCGGCCTGACGGAAAAGCAGATCAAGGACAACCTGCTGTTCGCCACCGACAAGGTGGGCGACACCATGAAGGCCTCGATCAATCCCAAGGAAGCCAAGGATTGGTTCGGCGGCAACCCCCCCGACCTCACCGTGATCGCCCGCTCGCGTTCGGCCGCCGGCAAGGGTACGGGCGCGGATTACCTCTACACCTACCTGCGCACCTACTACCGCGACGACACCAAGGCCACCGGCTGGAACAACCTGGCCTTCCCCAACGTCGGCATGCCCCACGTGCTGTGGGAACTGCAGGGCGAGCGCCAGCCCGTGTTCGAGAAGGTGAGCAGCCACGGCCAGGAGGCCCAGGTCTTCAAGGGCTGGCAGCAGGTCAAGCCCGGCACCATGGAAGCACGCGAGTTCGATTCCGCCATGGCCGACCTGGTCGGCTACCTGCAGTGGATGGCCGAACCCGCGCAAAACACCCGCGTGCGCATTGGCGTGTGGGTGCTGATGTTCCTGGGCCTGTTCATCGTCGTCGCCTGGCGCCTGAACGCGGCCTACTGGAAAGACATCAAGTAATCATTGAAGCCGCCGGGCCCTTGCGGCCCTGGCCCTTCCGGGAGTGGCAGTCTCGGGGCATCCCGCCCCCAGGCTCCCACTCCTTTGTAATCTTCTAGGAACTCCTGCCATGATGGTTCTTTACTCCGGCACGACCTGCCCGTTCTCGCACCGTTGCCGTTTCGTGTTGTTCGAAAAGGGCATGGACTTCGAGATCCGCGACGTCGACCTCTACAACAAGCCCGAAGACATCAACGTGATGAACCCCTACGGCCAGGTGCCCATCCTGGTCGAGCGGGACCTCATCCTGTACGAGTCCAACATCATCAACGAGTACATCGACGAGCGCTTCCCGCATCCGCAGCTGATGCCCGGCGACCCGGTAGACCGTGCCCGTGTGCGCCTGTTCCTGCTCAACTTCGAGAAGGAGCTGTTTGTCCACGTTTCCACGCTCGAGTCGCGTGCGGCAAAGGGCAACGAGAAAACCCTGGAAAAGGCCCGCGCCCACATCCGCGATCGCCTCACGCAACTGGCCCCGGTGTTCCTGAAGAACAAGTACATGCTGGGGGAGAACTTCTCCATGCTGGACGTGGCCATTGCGCCCCTGCTGTGGCGCCTGGACTACTACGGCATTGAGCTGTCCAAGAACGCTGCGCCCCTGCTGAAGTACGCCGAACGCATCTTCTCGCGCCCGGCCTACATCGAGGCGCTGACCCCGTCCGAGAAAGTGATGCGCAAGTAAGTCGCCACAGAAAGACCGCGCCTTGGCCGAACTCATGAACTCCACCGATGCCACGTCCACGCGCCCGTACCTGATCCGGGCGCTTTACGAATGGTGCACCGACAACGGGCTCACGCCCTACGTGGCGGTGCAGGTGGACGAGACGGTGCAGGTGCCCCGCGAGTACGTCAAGAACAACGAGATCGTGCTCAACATCAGCTTCGATGCGACCAGCTCGCTCAAGCTGGGCAACGAGTTCATCGAGTTCAAGGCGCGTTTTGCGGGTGTGGCCCGCGAGATCGTGGTGCCCGTGCACCGCGTCATTGCGATCTATGCGCGCGAAAACGGCCAGGGCATGGCGTTCCCGTCCGCGCCGCCGGTGGTGAGCGTCGGCCCCACGGCCGCGGCAGGCAGCCCTCTGTCTGGGCTGGCCTCCCTGGCGGAAAACAAGGTCGTGCCGCTGGGGGGTGATTCTGGCGCCACGGCATCCGATGCGCCCCCCGAGCCACCGGAGCCGCCCAAGCCGCCCCAAGGCAGCCGTCCTTCGCTCAAACGAATCAAGTGAATGCGCGCCAGGGGCAGGCGCTACACTCAGGCCCCATTCGCCGGCTTAGCTCAGTTGGTAGAGCAACCGCCTTGTAAGCGGTAGGTCATCAGTTCGAATCCGATAGCCGGCACCACATCGCAAAACCCCGCTGAACCACCTGTTCGGCGGGGTTTTCTTTTTGAGGTCATCGCCCACCGTTTCTCTGCTGAAGCGGCTGTCGCCTGGCGGCGGCGTCTTGCAGTAGGGAGCCGGCCGGCGCCAGCCGGCGGGTGCCTGCGGTGACCTGTGCACCCCCTGGCGCTCAGACGTCTTTGAGCAGCTGAAGCACCACCTGTGGGTTGAGGTTGGCCTGTGCCAGCACGGAGGTCGCGGCCTGCTGGATGATTTGCTGCTTGGCCAGTCTGGATGCTTCCGCCGCGAAGTCCGTGTCCTGGATGCGGCTGCGCGAGCCCGCCTGCCCGAGGTGCATGTTCACCAGGTTGTTGTCGGCGGAGGTCAGGCGGTTGATTTTGGCGCCCAGCTCGGCGCGGTCGTCGACGATGATGCCGATCATCTGGTCCAGCAGGCCGATGCCCTGCGTGGCTGCGGCTGCGCTGCGGATGTGCGCCTCGGCTTCCCCTTGCGCGTTGAGCCTTTCGCCCTGGGCGCCCACGGCCGCCTGGGCCCACAGCCTGCCATCGGTGTCCCAGAGCAGGGTGTCCAGCGCCCCGCCGGGAACGCCATAGTCCGGCAACTCCACCAGCACCACCTGCCCCTCGTTGGCTCCGGCCTGGATTTCGATGAACCGTGCGTTTTCCAGGTCGGCGGCGGTCGCCGGTTCGCCCTGGAACACGCGGGCCCCTGTGGAAGTGCGCGAGGCGCCTGGGATGGCGTCGATCGCATCGACCGCGGGTTCGTTGGCGCTCACCAGGGTGTCCCCGAGCTGCCGGTAGTGCGAGGTGCTGGTGGGCTGGGTGAGCGAGAAGGCCACGCCAGGCTGGGCGGACCTGAGTTCCAGCGCGTCACCCTGCCGCCTGAGCTGGAGGTGGGTGAAGGTGCCGTCGAGGATCTTGCCGGCGATCTGAGACTCCAGCGCACGGATCGCATCCTGTTGGCTGGTGGCAGGGCCGGCGTTGACCGGCGTGCCGTCCAGGGTGATCGAGATGCTGAAAGGCGTGGCGTCGCTGTAGACCACCTGTGCCTTGAAGGCTGCGATGTCGGCTGCGGTCGGTGCAAACGGCTGGCTCGCGCTTCCCACCCGGATGTTGTCGATGTCCAGTTTCGCGCCCGCGACCGTGCCGCCCGAGGCGTCATAGGTGCCCCCGACGAAAACGAACTTGTAGTTGCCCGTGACCGGCACCGTGGTGGTCTGTGTGGTCCAGTTCGTGGTGCTTCCGGTGCGGTTGAGCAACTCGAGCGTTGCGCCGGTGTCGGCGTTCAAGAGGTAGGCGTAGACGTCGTAGTCGTCCGCCCCGCCCTGAGGCCGCCAGTCGAACTGGATGGATTCGCCGGCCCGGATGGGCACCACCTCGTCGCTGACGACGGCCGGACCGTGCAGAACGCCGAATGGGTCGATCGTGGCTCCCGAGAGCGAGAGCTCCAGGAACTGGCTGCCGTCCGAGGCCGGGCCCTGGACCACCCGGGCTGAATAGGACACGCCGGAAACCGCGGATGTTTCACCCGCCCCCCGCGGGGCGGGCTGGGTGTCCACGGGGGTGGGAAAGCCGCCCACTTGGCTGCGACCCTCGAGCTCCACGCGCTGGGGCAGGGTGGTCCAGCCCGTGATCTTGCCAGCGCTCTGGGTGTTTTCTTCGAAACTGCTGTTGGAGAACGAGGCCTTGAAGTTCACCCGCAGGGGCTTGCCGTTGAGGCCGTTGTTCACCGGATCGAGGCTGCCGATGGGCTGGGCCGTGCCGCCGTCGCCCCTGTAGAGCACGCCGTTGGACATGGAAAACACGCCGTTGGCAGTGGACGGTGGCGAGGTCTGGGGCCACGACAGGCGTTCACCGGAACCACCGTAGCCCGAGAACTCGACATGTTCTGCCCCCTGGGTGACGGTGGGGAAGTGGGTGGCCTGCTCGGTGAGCGTGATCTGCGACACCTGGGTCCGCCCGGTGCTGCCCAGGCCGAAGCTGCTGCCCTGCAGGCCCGGGATGTTGTCGTCGTACCAGACGGACAGGTCTCGCCCATCCGGTGTGTAGATGTCCAGGCCGCCCTCGGCATTGACCCGGGCGCTGGCGCCGTGTTGAAGGCGGCCCTCCTCGATGGCTTGAACCAGTTTCTGCAGGCGAAC
>CAYVGD010000247.1:0-4497 GCA_964450095.1 uncultured Polaromonas sp. | reverse complement strand
CTTCGTGCGGGTGTTGCACGCCTCGTGCGGGTGCCGCCGGGCCACACCAGCCGCCTTCGGCGCGTGCGTCCGGCTGCATCCGGCTTCTGCCTCAGATTCCACGAATCCGCACAGACCGCCGGCGTCAGCTCAAACGAGAAAGGGCGCACGCGCCCCTGGACTCGCCCCCCACAACGCCTCCTCGCTACCCCTGCGACCTTCCCTTCTCATTTCCCGCGCCAGCGGCCCCGCAGATCGGCGGACGGGCCGTGCTGGCGGCCTTGCGCTAAATTGCGGCCATGACCGCCGCCCTGCCCTCCACCTCTTCGCGTGCCACCTCTTCGAGCGCCCGCCCGTCGCGCCCTGGCGCTTCACGCGCCGCGTCCTTGCAGCCCGACGCACTGCACGCGCCGCATCCAACCCCTGCCAGCACGCGCCGGCCGCGCGCGCCCAGGCCGTTGCGGGGCGTGCGCATCCTGAGCCTGGCGCTGAACCTGCCGGGCCCCGCCGCGCTTCGGCGCCTGGCAGACATGGGGGCGACCTGCACCAAGGTGAACCCACCCTCGGGCGATGCCATGGCCGCCTATTCACCGCAGGGGCATGCCCAGCTGCACCAGGGCGTGCGGGAAGTCACGCTGGACCTGAAAACACCGCAGGGCCGGGCGGCACTGGCCCGGCGCCTGGCCCGGTCCGACCTGCTGCTGACGTCCTTCCGTCCGTCGGCGCTGGCCAAGCTGGGCCTGGACTGGAAGCAATTGCAACGCGACCACCCTCAGCTCAGCCTGGTGCGCATCGTGGGCGCGCCGGGCGCGCTGGCCGAGGTGCCAGGCCATGACCTCACCTACCAGGCCGAGGTCGGCCTCGTGCCCGCAATTGACCTGCCCCCCAGCCTGTTTGCCGACATGGCAGGCGCCCTCCTGGCCAGCGAGGCAGCGCTCCAGGCCGTGCTCGTGCAGCGCAGCTCGGGTCAGGCCAGCATGCACGAAGTGGCACTTTCAGAGGCGGCCGCCTGGCTGGCGCTGCCGCGCCAATGGCAGATGACCACGCCGAACGGTGCCGTGGGCGGGGCGCATGCGGGCTACCGGGTCTACCCCTGCCGCGACGGGCGCGTGGCCGTGGCGGCCCTGGAGCCGCATTTCGCGCAGCGCCTGTGCGACGCTGCAGGCGTGGCGATCACCCACCCGGTCAAGGACCTGCTGCAGCCCCGCACCCGCGAGGCCTTGGCCGCGTGGCTGGCGGGCAAGCGCCGCAGCGAACTCGAGGCCCTGGCCCGGCAACACGACTTGCCGCTGCACACCCTGGCCTGAGCTGCAGGCGCGTTCGGCTGGGCCCGGTGACTGGGCTGGTTGGCCGGAATTTGCAGGGCACCTCAGCGCCCGCTGCAAAAGCCAGGGCCGCTGCTGCGCGGCCAGGCGCGCGATCCACCCAAGGCTGCGCCGTCATCCCAAGGCTGGCGACCCCGCCATCGCTGCGCGACCGACTCCTGGCTGCGCGACCCGCCATCGCTGCGCGATCCACCCGCCGATGCGCGGCCCAAGCCACCGCTGTGCGACTCACAGCGCGCCGCAAGCCCGCCAGCGCCAGGTTGCGCGGCCTTCAGCCTCACAGGTGGCCAGGCCGCAGGTCGAGCGCCGTCAGGGCGCGGCGCAGGAAATGGCCTTCGGTCACCCGGGCGCGAAGCCTGTGCATGTGCGCCACCATGCGCTGGTAGTCGGCGGGCTGGAGCTTTCGGTGCAGGTCTGCGACCTCTCGCAGGTCGCCCACGGTCACGCCCACGCCCTGCTCCAGAACGAAGCCTGCGATCGCCGCCTCCTCCCACACCACCACCGGCAGGCCCAGAGCCGCGTAGAGCGAGACCTTGTGCGGGTTGTTGTAGCGCATGTAGTGACCGTAGTGCCCCGCCACCCGCTGTGCGCTTTCGCCGTCCCACACCAGGCCGAAGTGGTAGCGGCCATCGAGCATCGGGCGCGCGGGATTGAACACGCCCTTGAACCGAACAACCGGTGACGGCGGCATGCGTTCGGGCTCGAAGAAGGCACCGAACAGCGAAATCTCCACGCCCTGCAGATCGGCCAGGGCCGGGTCGTAGATGTAGCGCGCCTTGGGATGCGACAGGTTGCCGGCGCAGACCAGCTTGAGCGGTGCGGCCAGCGCCGGCTCGTGCCAGGTGACCGGCTCGGGGTCGGCCGGCGCATCGACCAGGTAGTCGAACAACTCCAGGTCCACGATGGGGCGGTCCAGCCCCCCGTTGCGCAGCCACTGGCTCATGCGGGCGTTGTGCGCGATCAGCGCGTCGAAAAGCCGCAACACCGCCAGCTCGCGCGGCGCGGGTGAGCCAAAGCGCAGGGCATGGAGGTCATGGATCAACCCCTGCAGGCGCACACCGCGCCAGCGGCACCAAAGCGCCAGCACATAAAGGCGCTTGCGATGCTCGAAGGGGTACTCCACCAGGACCGCCCCTCCGGGCGAAACCCGTGCCGCCAGGTCGCGCAGAAAGCCCGCCCAGGCCACAGGCGACAAGCTTGCGGGCAGCTGCAGCGTGGTGTAGCCCAGGCCGGCCGTGATGCCCCAGACGTCTTCGCGCGCCTTGGTCCAGGCGGTCGGCTGGGACGGCACCTCGGTGGTGACCAGCACCCGCCCGGCGCGCAGGCCGGGTGCGGCGCACTCCCTGTCCAGGTTCTGCTGAGAGTGGTGGTGGGGGGTGTCCAGGGCAGAGGGCATCGAGCGGCCAGGTGAAAGTCCCCGACCCTAGGCACCCGCACCGGCCTGCCTGTCATCCGAATGGGCGCCGGACGGTCAGACAGCGTCGGCGCCCAGGCCAGAACGCACCCACCCACCGCTGGCAGCCTGGCCTTCAGTTCACCGCAAAGCAGTACAACAGGCCACCGCCGCCCGTGGCCTTCAGGGCGTCCATGCTGCAGCCGCGGCTGAGGTGGGAGGAGTTCCAGGACTTGGCCGGCGGATCTTCGTTCAGGCCCATGCGGTCGTGATGCCCCACCAAGGCCGAGCCCACCCCGCTGCTGGTCCAGTTGGCGCAGGTGGTGTCCTGCGGCATGCTGGCCGCCCGCCCTTCTGGCGTCGAGCCGGTGAGGATGTCGTGCAGGTTGACCGCGTCGCCCCGGCCCGTCACCAGGCCGCCGGTTTCGGTGAGCGCGGTCTGCTTGTTCAGGTTGTTGTTCGGGCCGTGGAGTTCTTCCACGTCGCGCGCAATCACCACGCCGCGGGCATTGCGCCAGGGGCCGCGGCCGATGCGGTCGCGCGCATGCACCGCAAAGCTGCCGAGCGTGCCGGGGGTGCTGAGGTAGGCGCGCCAGGTGCGCTGGCCCGCGCCCGCGGTGGTGGCCAGGAACTGGCAATGCGCGTCGGCGCCCTGCAGTCCCCCGAAATCACCGCCCCGGCCGGGGTTGGTGCTGGTGACGAAAAAACCCATGCCGGCCGGATCGGCCGCAGCCCCCATCCCGGAGGCGGTTTCCAGGCCCCCGGCAGGCGCCATGCCTGGCGCGGCGGCCCGGCCTTCGGAGCCGGGCTGCGCGCAGGCCGACAGCAGCGCAGCCAGGGCGAGGCCGCTGGCAACGCCGACCAGGCGCGTGGTGATCTTGCGGGGGGAGTGGCAGGACGGGGGGCTCAGCCGCGGCATGGAAGGCTCCTTGGATGTTGGACAAGCCTTCACCCTAAAGGGACGGGCGGGCCTGTCAATCAGCCAGAAGCCCGGCTGGCGGGAACTGCACCCGGCAGGGCCTTCGCAGGTCAGGACCGCGCCTCAACGCAGGTGCAGGACAGGTCGACGGCAGGTCAAAGCCAGGTCACGGCGGGCCGTTGCCAGCAATAGCGAGTCATAGCGAGCCATCCACGAGCCCCCGCCGGCGGCGCCCCGGTGGGGGACCTCACCCCACGAGGGCAGCGCCGGTCAGCGCTTGGTGCGCCTGGGCGTGGCTGCGGTGGTGCCTGCGCGCGGTGGCAGGCCGGTGTGCTGGGTCAGCACCCGCCCGCGCACGGGCGAGTTCGGTTTGGCGCCCGGCGCTGACACGGTCGAGTTCTTGCGACGCGCGCTCTGGTAGCTGCCGTCGGTCAGCGGCTGGAAGGTGGGAATGAGGTGGTGCTTGCCGTTGCCGATGAGGTCAGCGCGCCCCAGGGTCTTGAGCGCCTCCCGCAGCAGCGGCCAGTTGTTCGGGTCGTGGTAGCGAAGGAAAGCCTTGTGCAGCCGTCGGCGCTTCTCGCCACGCACGATGTCCACGGCCTCGCTGGACCGCGTGATCTTGCGCAGCGGATTCCGGCCCGAGTGGTACATGGCCGTGGCCGTGGCCATGGGCGATGGATAGAAGGTCTGCACCTGGTCGGCGCGGAAGCCGTTTTTCTTGAGCCACAGCGCCAGGTTCATCATGTCCTCGTCGCTGGTGCCCGGGTGGGCCGCGATGAAATAAGGAATGAGGTACTGCTTCTTGCCCGCCTCTGCCGAGTACTTTTCGAACATCTGCTTGAAGCGGTCGTAGCTGCCGATGCCGGGCTTCATCATCTTGG
>CAYVGD010000246.1:0-4627 GCA_964450095.1 uncultured Polaromonas sp. | reverse complement strand
CATGCCGACGTGGCGCTGTCGGCCGGCGTGCAGCGCATGGTGCGCTCCGACCTGGGGGCCGCCGGTGTGATGTTCACCATGGACACGGAAAGCGGTTTCGAAGACGTGGTGTTCATCACTTCCAGCTACGGCCTGGGCGAGACAGTGGTGCAGGGCGCCGTCAACCCCGACGAGTTCTATGTGCACAAACCCATGCTGGAGGCCGGCAAGCGCGCGGTGATCCGGCGCAACCTGGGCTCCAAGCTGGTCCAGATGGTGTTCAGCACCCCCGAGGAGAAAAAAGCCTCGGGCAAGCTGGTCAAGACCTGCGACGTGGCGGTGGAAATGCGCAACCGCTACTCGCTCACCGATGCGGATGTGGAGCAACTGGCGCGCTACGCCCTCATCATCGAGAAGCACTACGGCCGGCCCATGGACATCGAGTGGGGCAAGGACGGCGGCGACGGCGAGCTCTACATCCTGCAGGCCCGCCCCGAGACCGTGAAAAGCCAGGCCAAGGGCCAGGCCGAGCAGCGCTTCAAGCTCAAGGGCACGGGCACCGTGCTGGCGTCGGGTCGGGCCATCGGCCAGAAGATTGGCACCGGCACCGTGCGGCGCGTGGCGCACATCGGCGAGATGGACCAGGTGCAGGCGGGCGACGTGCTGGTCACCGACATGACCGACCCCAACTGGGAGCCGGTCATGAAGCGGGCCAGCGCCATCGTTACCAACCGCGGTGGCCGCACCTGCCATGCCGCCATCATCGCGCGCGAGCTGGGCATCCCGGCCGTGGTCGGCTGCGGCGACGCCACCGAGACCCTGAGCTCCGGCATGCTGGTCACCGTGAGCTGCGCCGAGGGCGACACCGGCAACATCTACGACGGCCTGCTGGAAACCGAGGTGACCGAGGTGCAGCGCGGCGAGATGCCGCCCATTGACATCAAGATCATGATGAACGTGGGCAACCCGCAGCTGGCCTTCGACTTCTGCCAGATTCCCAACCACGGTGTGGGACTGGCGCGGTTGGAGTTCATCATCAACAACAACATCGGCGTCCATCCCAAGGCCATCCTGGACTACCCCGCGGTCGATGCGGACCTGAAGAAGGCCGTGGAAAGCGTGGCCCGCGGCCATGCCTCGCCGCGCGCCTTCTACGTGGACAAGGTGGCCGAGGGGGTGGCCACGATCGCGGCGGCCTTCTGGCCCAAGCCGGTGATCGTGCGCCTGTCGGACTTCAAGTCCAACGAATACCGCAAGCTCATCGGCGGATCGCGCTACGAGCCCGAGGAAGAAAATCCCATGCTGGGCTTCCGGGGCGCGGCGCGCTACCTGAGCGCCGACTTCGCCGAGGCCTTCGCCATGGAGTGCGAGGCGCTGCGCCGCGTGCGCAACGAGATGGGCCTGTCCAACGTGGAGGTCATGGTGCCCTTCGTGCGCACCCTGGGCCAGGCCAAGGCCGTGACCGAGCTGCTGGCCAAGAAGGGCCTTCGTCGCGGCGAGAATGGGCTGCGCGTCATCATGATGTGCGAGGTGCCCAGCAACGCGGTGCTGGCAGAGCAGTTCCTTGAGTACTTCGACGGCTTTTCCATCGGATCGAACGACCTCACCCAGCTCACGCTGGGGCTGGACCGCGACTCCGGCCTTGAAATCCTCGCGCAGGACTTCGACGAGCGCGACCCGGCCGTCAAGGCTCTTCTCGCACAGGCGATCGCCGCCTGCCGCAAGCACGGCAAGTACGTGGGTATCTGCGGCCAGGGTCCCAGCGACCACCCGGACCTGGCGCTCTGGCTGAAGGAGCAGGGCATCGCGTCTGTCTCGCTCAACCCCGACACGGTGCTGGACACCTGGAAGCAGCTGGCCTCCTGAAAGCGCGCGGGAGACAGCCGAAAGAAGGCCGGGACCATGCAAGCCGCCCAACGCGATGCCAAGCCCGTGCCGCCTGTCCGGCCGCCTGAAGGGGTGGCGGGCCAGGCGGCCGCGCGTGCTGCCTGCTGGCGCGCCAACCGGCGCATCACCTTGGCGCTGCTGGCGGTGTGGGCCGTGTTCGGGCTGGGCCTGCACTGGTTCGCGCGCGACCTGCAGTTCTCCTTCTTCGGCTGGCCCTTTTCCTTCTGGATGGCCGCGCAGGGCTCCCTCCTGGTGTTCGCAGGGGTGATCGCGGTGTATGCCCGCGCCATGGAGCGGCTGGAGGCCGAGCACGGCCTGGGCGAGGGGCAGGACTGATGCGCTGGCCCGGTGGACGGGGACGCGGGCCTTCCAGCGCAGGCAAGGACGCGTTCCGCCAGGAGCTCGACCGGCTGACCCTGGGCTACCTGCTGGGCGTGGTGGCCTTCGTGCTGGTGCTGGCGCTTCTGGAGCAGTTGGGGCTGTCCCGGCAGTGGATCGGCCTGATCTTCCTGCTCAGCACCATCGCGCTGTACGCTTCCATCGGCATCCTCAGTCGAACCACCGATGCGGCCGAGTACTACGTGGCCGGCCGGCGCGTGCCCGCGTTTTACAACGGCATGGCCACAGGCGCCGACTGGATGAGCGCCGCCTCCTTCATCGGCGTGGCCGGCACGCTCTACCTGTCGGGCTACAGCGGCCTGGCCTTCATCCTGGGCTGGACGGGCGGCTACTGCCTGGTGGCGCTGTGCCTGGCGCCCTACCTGCGGCGCTTTGGCCAGTTCACCGTGCCGGACTTTCTGGGCGAGCGTTATGGTGGTCACCTGCCGCGCCTGATCGGCATTGCGGCCGCGATCCTGTGCTCCTTCACCTATGTGGTGGCCCAGATCTACGGCGTGGGCATCGTGACGGCGCGGCTGACGGGCGTGGCCTTCGAGCTGGGCATCTTCCTGGGGCTGGGCGGCATCCTGGTGTGCTCTTTCCTGGGAGGCATGCGGGCCGTCACCTGGACCCAGGTGGCGCAGTACATCGTGCTCATGGTGGCCTACCTGGTGCCGGTGGTGTGGCTGTCGGTCAAGCAGACCGGCGTGCCCCTGCCGCACGCGGTGTACGGCTACCAGCTTGAGCGCATCACGGCCAAGGAAAAAGAATTCCTCGAAGACCCGCGGGAGCAGGAGGTTCGCGATGCGTTCGCGCAGCGTGCCCAGATCCTGCGCCAGAAGCTCGAGGACCCCGCGCGCTCCCTGGCCGAGGACCGCCGCGCGGCCGAGCGGCGCATCGCCACGCTCAAGGCCACGAGCGCACCGGTGGCCGAGATCGGCGCGGCCGAGAAGGTGCTTTCGGGCATGCCGCGCGATGCCCAGTCGGCCAAGCGCCAGTGGACGCAGGCGCTGGCCCAGGCCGAGGCCAAGACCCGTCCCCTGGGGGGGCTGCCGCCGCAGGCCCAGCCCTTCGCCGGCGACCCGGACGGCTCACCCGCCGAGAAGGAAGCCTTCGAGCTGTCCCGGCGCAATTTCCTGGCCCTGGTGTTCTGCCTCATGGTGGGCACGGCGGCCCTGCCGCACATCCTGATCCGCTACTACACCGTCCCTTCGGTGCGGGAGGCGCGGCGATCGGTCACCTGGTCCATGCTGTTCATCCTGCTGCTCTACCTCAGTGCGCCGGCCCTGGCGGTGCTGGTCAAGTACGAGGTGTTCACTCAGGTGGTGGGCACCCCCTTCAGCCAGTTGCCCGAATGGGTGGCGTCCTGGGGCCGGGTGGATCCTTCGCTGCTGTCGGTCACCGACATGAACCTGGATGGTGTGCTGCAGCTCGGGGAGATGACCCTGGGCGGAGACATCATCGTGCTGGCGGCACCCGCCATCGCGGGCTTGCCGCACGTGATCTCGGCCCTGGTGGCCGCCGGCGCCCTGGCGGCAGCGCTCTCCACCGCGGACGGGCTGCTGCTCACGATCTCCAGCGCGCTCAGCCACGACCTGTACTACAAGATGATCGACCCCAGCGCCTCCACCGCGCGTCGGGTGACCATCTCCAAGGTGGTGCTGCTGATCGTGGCCCTTTGTGCGGCCTACATCGCCGCGCAGCGGCCGGCCGACATCCTGTTCCTGGTTTCTGCCGCGTTTTCATTTGCCGCCGCCGCGTTTTTCCCGGCGCTGGTGCTGGGCATCTTCTGGAAGCGCACCACCGCGCTCGCGGCCTCGCTGGGCATGCTGGCCGGTCTGGGCGTCACCTGCTACTACATGGCGGTCACGCAGCCCTGGCTGCGGGGGGTGCTGGGCATCCAGGGCCCGGTGGAGCTGTGGTGGGGCATCCAGCCAATCTCGGCCGGTGTGTTCGGTGTGCCGCTGGGCTTTGCGGTCACCGTGGCCGTGAGCCTGGTCATGCGCCCGCCGCCGGCGGCCCAGCAGGCCGTGGCGGAGCGGGTGCGCCACCCCGGCTGAGCCCTGGTGCCCGGCTCGCCTATAATCGTGGGCTTTCCTTGCTGTACCCCCACCTGACGCGGGGGGCGGCTTTCACATCCACAAGGAGTGTCTATGCGTCATTATGAAATCGTCCTGCTGATCCATCCGGATCAAAGCGAGCAGGTTCCGGCCATGCTGGAGCGTTACAAGGGCATGATCACCGCCGGCGGCGGCAAAGTGCACCGTGTCGAGGACTGGGGCCGCCGTCAGCTGGCCTACCTGATCCAGAAACTGGCCAAGGCACACTACCTGTGCCTGAACATCGAGGCCAGCCAGGCCGTGATGGAAGAGATCGAGCACGC
>CAYVGD010000245.1:0-4639 GCA_964450095.1 uncultured Polaromonas sp. | reverse complement strand
TCATGGTCGTGGTGACCGTGGTCGTCGGCCTTGAGGAAGTCCGGGTCGATCTCCAGCTTGGCATTGAGGTTGAAGCCGCGCAGGTCGAACACCTCGGTCAGCGCCACTTCGCCGAAATGCACCGGGCGGATCGGGGCGCGCGGGTTCATGTGCTTGAGGCGGTGCAGCAGGGCGTCCACCTCGGCCGGCTCGACCAGATCGGCCTTGCTGATGAAGATCTGGTCGGCAAAACCCACCTGGCGGCGCGCCTCCTGGCGCTCGTCGAGCTGGGTCATCGCATGCTTGTCATCGACCAGGGTGACGATGGCGTCCAGCAGGAACTGCTCGGCGATCTCCTCGTCCATGAAGAAGGTCTGCGCCACCGGGCCGGGGTCGGCCAGGCCGGTGGTTTCGACCACCACACGCTCGAAGTCGAGCAGGCCCTTGCGCTTCTTGGCGCCCAGCAGCTGCAGCGTGGCGCGCAGGTCTTCGCGGATGGTGCAGCAGATGCAGCCGTTGCTCATCTGCACGATGGTCTCCTGGGTGTCGGACACCAGGATCTCGTTGTCGATGTTCTCTTCGCCGAATTCGTTTTCAATCACCGCGATCTTGCGGCCGTGCGCCTCGGTGAGCACGCGCTTGAGCAAGGTGGTCTTGCCGGCGCCCAGGAAGCCGGTGAGGATGGTGACGGGGATCAGACTCATGTCGCCTTGAGGTGAAAAAAACCGAACATACACGAAGCGCGCGGCCGGGCCATGGCGTCCGGGTGCGGGCGCGGGGCGCTGGTGCGCTGGTGCGCGGAGGGCTGCGAGTGTAGGGCCGCGGCCGCAGCCTTCGGCGGCGCGGGCCAGTTTGAGGGCTTGCGCACCAGCACGAGGCCCTTGAGGTATTCGCCCTCGGGAAACGCGACGGTCATGGGGTGGTCGGGCGCACCGCCCAGGCGTTCGCTGATGTAGGCGTCCACGCCCGCGTCCGTGCCGGCCGAGGCGACGATCTTGTGGAACAGGTCGGCGCTGATGCCGCCCGAGCAGGAAAAGGTCAGCAGCACGCCGCCGGGCTCGAGCAGCTGCAGGGCCAGGCGGTTGATGTCCTTGTAGGCACGCGCTGCGCGTTCGGCATGGGCGGCGGTGGGCGCGAACTTGGGCGGGTCGAGCACGATGGCGTCAAAGCGCCGTCCTTCCTTGAGGAACTGGCGCAGGCTGGCGTTGACGTCGGCGTCCAGCCAGGTGGCGCGTGACCCCTCGAGCCCATTGAGCGCCAGGTTGGCGCGGCCCTGGGCCAGCGCGGGCCCGGACGAATCGATGGAGGTCACATGCCCGGCGCCGCCGGCCAGGGCCGCCACCGTGAAGCCGCCGGTGTAGCAAAAGCAGTTGAGCACCTGCGCAAAGCGGCGGTGGCGGGTGAGCGCGTGCAGCCGGGCGCGGTTCTCGCGCTGGTCCAGGTAAAAGCAGGTCTTGTGGCCTTGCGCGATGTTCAGCTGCAGCCGCCAGCCGTGCTCGCGGATCACCTGCTCCAGGCCTTCGGAGGCATCGGCGGGCGCACCGGCGAGCCAGCCGGTGGCCTCGGGCAGGCCCTCGAGCTGGCGCACGCTCGCATCCGACCGCTCGTAAAGCCGCTCCAGGCCCGTGTGCTCCAGCAGGGCCTGCACGATGACCTTCTTCCAGCGCTCGGCACCGCAGCTGCCGAACTGGGCCACCAGCGTGTCCGCGTAGCGGTCCACCACCAGCCCGGGCAGACCGTCCGACTCACCGTGCACGAGGCGCAGGCCGTCGCTCTGGATGTCCCACAGCCGCCGCGCCTGGACAGCGCGGGCGATGCGCTGGCCCAGGAAGGCCGCGTCGATGCGCTGCCCCTCCTCGAAGCTCCATACCCGGGCGCGGATCTTGGACTGCGGGCTGAACGCCGCCCAGGCCAAGAAGCGGCCTTCGTGGGATTCCACGCGCACGGTCTCGCCAGCATCGCCGCCGCCGCGGGCCACGGCACCATCGAACACCCAGGGATGTTGGCGCAGCAGGGATTTCTCCTTGCCCTCGCGCAGTCGGATCACTTTCATGGCCCCGATTGTCGGGGCAGGCCCGGGCTCACTGGCCGGAAGAATCGGGGGGCGGCTTGGACGCACGCGGATGGGCCGCGTCGTACACCTTGGCCAGGTGCTGGAAGTCCAACCGCGTGTACACCTGGGTGGTGCTGATGTGCGCATGGCCCAGCAGTTCCTGCACGGCGCGCAGGTCGCCGCTGGACTGCAACACATGGCTGGCAAAGGAGTGGCGCAGCATGTGCGGATGCACCGGCGTGGCCAGGCCCGCCTGCAGCGAACGCTGGCGAAGCCGGGTGCGCAGGTGGCGGTCCGTCAGACGCTGGCCGCGCTGGCCGATGAAGAGCGCGGCCGAAGGCTCGGACGCCTGGGCCAGCCAAAGAGCCCGCACCTCCAGCCAGGCGTGCAGCGCCTGGAGGGCCGGGCCGCCCACAGGCACGCTGCGGCGCTTGCCACCCTTGCCCAGCACATGGGCTTCGCCGGCGTCGGCGTCGATCCAGCCGCGTGCCTGGCCGCTGGCAATGGCGTCAAGTCCGACCAGTTCCCCGATGCGCAGGCCGCAGCCGTAGAGCAGTTCGGTCATGCACTGGTCGCGGGCGTCGAGCTCGGGCGAGGTCTGCTCGTTTTCAAAGGCGGCGAGCTGCACCGCCTCGTCCACGCCCAGGGCCTTGGGCAGAGGCTTGGGCGCCTTGGGCGCCCGCACGTCCAGCACCGGGTTGCTGGGCACCAGGCCTTCGCGGCCCAGCCAGGCGTAGAAGCCGCGCCAGCCCGACAGGATGAGCGCGATGCCGCGGCCGCTGCGGCCCTGGGCATGCATCTGCGCCACCCAGCGGCGCACCTGGTGCGGGCCCACGCCCAGCAGCGGCGTGGCGGCTTCGCCAGCCAGGACTTGGAGCTTTTGCAGGTCGGCCCGGTAAAGAACCTGGGTGCGGTCGGCCAGGCGCTTTTGCACGCGCACGAACTGAAGGTAGCGCTCGACGAGCGCGCTGCAGTCGGCCGTGGGGTGCGCAGCGTCCATGCGCCGGGGTCAGTCCGCCTGGGCGGGCACCGCCGGCACGGTCGGGCGCAGGCGCGAGAGCGCCGCACCGGCCAGCTCGCCGATGCGCTGAAGAAAGTCGGTGGCCATGTCGGCGGCGAAGCGGTCGCGGTCGCTGGAGGCCAGCACCAGGGCGCCGAAGGCCTCGGGAGCGGCGCCGGCGCGCAGCGCGATCACGGCCATGGACTGCACCGAGCCCGCATCGGGGAGCCAACGGGCAGCCTCCAGCTGGGTGTGGGGGCCGCAGTAGGGGCGGCTGAGGGCCGAGGTGAAGGCCTTGACCTCCTCGCTCACGCCGGTGGCGAAGTCGCAGCCGGCGTGAGCGGCATCCACGCCCCACACCCGGATGGCAGCCTGCGGAATGAGGAACTGCTTTTGCAGCTCGCCCACGATCACCGCCGGGATGTCCTGGGGCCTGGCGGCCAGCAGCAACTGGCGGGTCCAGGTCTGCATCTTGTCGGCGATGGCGCTGTTTTCCTGGCCGTGGCGGATCATCTCGATGATGCGCTGCTCCAGCGACTTGATCTTGTCGCGCAGCAGCTGCGCCTGCCGCTCCTGAAGGCTCACCGCCCGCGCGCCGTGGCCGCTGGACAGCTGCACCGACGCCAGCAGGGGCGCATGGCGTTCGAAGAAGTCGGGGTTGTTCACCAGGAAGTTGGCGATGTCGTCCTCGGTGATCGGGTGGGTGATGGCGCTCGAAGTCATGGAGCGCGATTGTCCACCGTTTGCCGGCGCCGGCCAATCAGGCCGGCAAGGCCTCGGGCAGGTCGATCTCGCCCTCGAACACGCGGGTGGCCGGCCCGGTCATGCGCACCGGGGCGGCCAGATCCTCAAGGCCAGCCCATTCAATGCGCAGCCGCCCGCCCCGGGTGTGGACCTCCACGGCCTCGTCCAGCAGGCCCTGGCGGATGCCTGCCACCACCGCCGCGCAAGCGCCCGTTCCGCAGGCCAGCGTCTCGCCGGAGCCCCGCTCATACACCCGCAGGCGCACTTCGGTGCGTGAAAGCACCTGCAGGAACCCCGCGTTCACCCGCTGCGGAAAGCGGGCGTGGGCCTCGATCCGCGGGCCCCACTCGCGCACGGGGGCGGTGTCCACGTCGTCGACGGTCAGCACTGCATGCGGGTTGCCCATGGAGAGCACTGCCACGTGCACGGTGCCCGCCTCGCCCAGGGACAGCGGCCAGGTGTCCCAGCCGTCCACCTGCCGGGCCAGCAGGCCCGAGGCGTCGAAGGGCACGTGGGCGAGGTCGAAGACGGGCGCGCCCATGTCCACGGTCACGCGGCCGTCGGGCTGCAGGCGCAGCTCGAGCACACGGTTGAGCGTTTGCACCCGCACCGTGTCGCGCTCGGCAAGGCCCGCATCGCGCACGTAGCGCACGAAGCAGCGCGCGCCGTTGCCGCAGTGCTCCACCTCGCTGCCGTCGCTGTTGTGGATGGCGTAGGCAAAGTCGATGCCGGCGCTGCCCGCCGGCGCCGGGCGCACGCTCAGGATCTGGTCGGCGCCCACGCCGAAGTGCCGGTCGGCCAGGGAGCGGTACTGCGCCGCGCTGAGCTTCAAGGGGGCAGTGGTCTCGTCCAGCACCACGAAA
>CAYVGD010000244.1:0-4652 GCA_964450095.1 uncultured Polaromonas sp. | reverse complement strand
CGTCGCGGATGATGTTGGTCAGCTGGAAGGCCAGGCCCAGCTTGTGCGCATAGGCCGTGGTGCCGTCTTGTGTCTGGCCGAAGATGCGCGCAGCCACTTCGCCCACGATGCCGGCGACCAGGTGGCAGTAGCGCTCCAGGCCCGCCAGGTCGAGGTAGCGGGTCTGGGTGAGGTCCATCTCGCAGCCCTCGATGACCGCCAGCAGGTGCGCGGCCGTGATGCCGTACACCGCCGCCCAGGGCATGAGCGCCTGCGTCACCGGGTGGCTGGGCTGCCCGGCATAGGCGGCCTGCACTTCCTTGCGCCACCAGCCGAGCTTGGCCTGGGCGATGCTGGGGTCAGAGACTTCATCGACCACGTCGTCCACCTCGCGGCAGAAGGCATAGAAGGCGGTGATGGCGGCGCGCCTGTCCTTGGGCAGGAACAGGAAGGCGTAGTAGAAGCTGCTGCCCGATGCGGCGGCTTTTTGCTGGACGTACTGCTCAGGCGTCATGGCGGCATTGTCGCCTCAGCCTTGGGCGACCCGGCCGTGCGGGGTCGCTCACATGCGCCAGGCCCGCCAGAGCATGCGCATCACGTCGCCGCGGCCCAGCGTGGGCCGCCGGGTGAGGGTGTCAAAGCCTTGCGCCTCGATGCGCTGTGCGATCTGCAGCCCACCTTGCACCACCAGCCGAAGCTCCCAGCCAGCGCGGCCCGGCACCGCGTGAACCAGCGCCTGGCCCTGGTGCATCAGCTCGCGCGCCCATGCCACGGCCTCGGCCACCGCGTGGCGCAAGCCCGGGCTGTGCCGGCCGGCGAGCAAGGCGTCTTCCTGCACGCCGTGAGGTGCCAGCAGTTCGGCCGGCAGGTACACGCGCCCGCGGGCCAGGTCCTGGCCCAGGTCCTGCCAGAAGTTCACCAGCTGCAGGGCGGTGCAGATGCAGTCGCTGCGCCGGAGCGAGGCGCTGTCCCCCACACCATACAGGTGCAGCAGCAGCCGGCCCACCGGGTTGGCAGAGCGGCGGCAGTAGTCCAGCAGTTCGGCCCGACTGGCGTAGC
This sequence comes from uncultured Polaromonas sp., assembly GCA_964450095.1. GTDB lineage: Bacteria > Pseudomonadota > Gammaproteobacteria > Burkholderiales > Burkholderiaceae_C > Polaromonas. The sequence continues at coordinate 3,614 of CAYVGD010000244.1, read as the reverse complement.
GGTGCTGCGTGATGTCCTGGGTGAAGGCGCTGAGCAGGTCTTCCAGCAGCGCCAGGGGCAGGGCATGCCTGCGCAGCACCGGCCCCAGGGGCGTGAACACCTGCGGCCAGCGGCCCGAGCCTGGCTGCCCCTGTGCGCAGGCATGCAGGTCGGTGCGGAAGGCGGCCAGGTCGGCCAGGCGCTCGGCAGGGGTGGCCGGGCCTTCATCGGCCAGGTCATCGGCGGTTCGGGCAAAGCCGTAGAGCGCCATCACCGCCGGCCTGAGGCTGGCCGGGCACAGCCAGGAGGCAACGGGAAAGTTCTCGTAGTGGGAGACGCCGTGGTGAGCTGGCATGGCAGGCGCGTTCAAAGCCCGTCATTGTGGCTGGGTCAAGCGCCAGTTAATAACCTGCGAGTCAGTAGAATCGTCGCCACTTCTCCGACGGCCCGGGCCCAGCCCGGTCCCGTTGGCCTGGCCAGCGCGCTGACCGCGGCCGGGTTTGCTTTCGTTCCCCGTCTTATTGCCCGCTGATCGAATTCGGCGGGGCCCGCACCCATGAAACAACGCTTTTTGATTCTTGCCGCCGCCCTGGCTTTGCTTTCGGCCTGCAGCCGCCAGCCTCCCGCCGAGGAGCCGGTGCGTGCCGTGAAGGTGCTGCGCGTGGGCGAGCAGCGCTACGCCTCCGGGGTGGAGTTTTCCGGGGAGGTGCGGGCCCGGGTCGAGTCGCGCCTGGGCTTTCGCGTGGGCGGCAAGCTGGTGCGACGCGAGGTCGAGCTCGGCCAGCGGGTGAGCGCCGGCCAGGTGCTGGCCCAGATCGATGCGGCCGACCTGCAGCTGTCCGTGGACGCGGTACGTGCGCAGGCCGAGGCCGCACGCACGCAGCGCGATCTGGCGGCTGCCGACCTCAAGCGCTTCCAGGCGCTCAAGGACCAGAACTTCATCAGCGGCGCCGAACTCGAGCGCCGCGAAACCGCGCTGCGCGCCGCGCAGGCCCAGTTTGACCAGGCCCAGGCGCAACTGGCGGCGCAGTCCAACCAGGCTGAATACAGCCGCCTGCACGCCGACGTGGCGGGCGTGGTGACCGCCGTGGAGGCCGAGGTGGGCCAGGTGCTGTCGGCCGGCACGCCCGTGGTGCGCGTGGCCGCCGACGGCGCGCGCGACGTGGTGTTTTCGGTGCCCGAGCACAAGATCGCAGGCGTCAAGCCGGGGCTGGCGCTGCGGGTGCTGCCCTGGACGGGCACGGCCGAGGTCGGCGCCCGGGTGCGCGAAGTGGCCGCCAGCGCCGACCCGCTCACGCGCACCTTCCAGGTCAGGGCGTCGCTCGATGCGTCGGCAGCGCTGCCGCTGGGCGCCACGGTGAACGTGGCCGTGCCCGGGCTGGGCGGTGGCGGCATCGAGGGCCGGCCGGTGCTCAAGCTGCCCACCTCGGCGCTGCGCCAGGAGGGCCAGGGCTCGGCCGTGTGGCTGCTCGATGAGGCCAGCATGAGCGTGAAGCTGCAACCGGTGCAGGTGGCCACCTTCGACGGCAACGAGGCCGTGATCGCCTCGGGCCTGCAGCCGGGCATGCTGGTGGTCAGCACCGGCGTGCATGTGCTGGCGCCGGGGCAGAAGGTCAGCATCCACGGCGGCAAGCCCGCCAGCCTGCCTTCGGGCCAGTGAAGGCGGCAGCGAGCATGAACGACATCGAGCAAGCCGGCGAACGCCGCAAGTTCAACCTTTCGCGCTGGGCCATCGAGCACGCGGCGCTGACCCGCTACCTCATGGTGGCGCTGCTGGTGCTGGGCTTTGCCGCCTATTTCCAGCTCGGGCAGGATGAGGATCCGCCTTTCACCTTCCGCGCCATGGTCGTGCGGGCCTACTGGCCCGGCGCCACGGCGCAGCAGGTGGCCGAGCAGGTGACCGACAAGCTCGAGCGCACACTGCAGGAGGTGCCCTACGCCGACAAGATCCGCAGCTACTCCAAGCCGGGCGAGGCGCAGGTCATCTTCCAGATACGCGACAACTCCCGGCCGGGCGACGTGCCGCAGGTCTGGTACACCGTGCGCAAGAAGATCGCCGACATGCGCCACACGCTGCCGCAGGGGGTGATCGGCCCGTTCTTCAACGACGACTTCGGCGACGTCTACGGCGTGATCTACGCCATCGAGGCGCCTGGCTTCTCACCTGCCGAGGTCAAGCGCATGGCCGACGATGTGCGCGAGCAGTTGCTGCGCGTGCCGGACGTGGCCAAGGTGGAGATCTTCGGCGCGCAGGACGAGAAGGTCTACATCGAGATTCCGCGCCAGCGCCTGGCCAACCTGGGCCTGGACATGGCCCAGGTGCTGGCCCAGCTGGGCCAGCAAAACGCCGTGGAATCGGCCGGCAGCATGCAGACGCCCTCGGACGTGCTCCAGGTGCGCGTGGGCGGCGCGTTCAACGCGGTCGACGAATTGGCGGCCATGCCGCTGCGCGGTGCCTCGGGCCAGCAGCTGCGGCTGGGGGACATCGCCCGCATCGAGCGCAGCTATGTGGATCCGCCCCAGGTGAAGGTGCGCCACCAGGGCAGCGAAGTGGTCGCGCTCGGTGTGTCCATGGCCAAGGGCGGCGACATCGTGCGCCTGGGCCAGGCGCTGCAGCAGGCCTCGGTGCGGCTGCAGGCCAGCCTGCCGCTGGGCGTGCGGCTGCAGCAGGTGCAGGACCAGCCGCGCGCAGTGACCGGCTCGGTCAACGAATTCGTGAAGGTGCTGGTGGAGGCCATCGTCATCGTGCTGGCGGTGAGCTTCATCAGCCTGGGGCTGCACCGGCGCCAGGGTGGCCGCTTCCTGCCGCTGTGGCGGCGCTATTACGTGGACATGCGCCCGGGCCTGGTGGTGGCCATCACCATCCCGCTGGTGCTGGCCATGACCTTCCTGGCCATGAGCTACTGGGGCATCGGGCTGCACAAGATCTCGCTGGGCTCGCTCATCATCGCGTTGGGCTTGCTGGTTGACGACGCCATCATTGCGGTGGAGATGATGGTGCGCAAGATGGAGGAGGGCTACGACAAGGTGCGCGCAGCCACCTTCGCCTATGAGGTGACGGCCATGCCCATGCTCACGGGCACGCTGATCACCGCGGTGGGCTTCTTGCCCATCGGGCTGGCCAAGTCGGTGACGGGCGAGTACACCTTCGCGATCTTCGCCGTGACGGTGCTGGCCCTGGTGCTGAGCTGGATCGTCTCGGTCTACTTCGTGCCCTACCTGGGCACGCTCCTGCTCCGGCGCCCCGAGGCGGCCCACGCGGAGGCCGACCACCACGAGCACTTCGACACCCCGTTCTACCAGCGCTTTCGCCGCGCCGTGAATGGGTGCGTCGAGCACCGCTGGAAGACGATCGCGGCCACCATCTTCATCTTCGCGCTGGGCATCGTCGGCATGGGCCGGGTCCAGCAGCAATTTTTCCCTGATTCCAGCCGCCCCGAGGTGCTGGTGGACCTGTGGTTCGCCGAAGGCACTTCCTTTGCCGCCAACGAAGCCGTGGTGCGCCGCGTGGAGGAGCGGCTGCTGCGCGAAAGCGGCGTGGAGTCGGTCAGCAGCTGGGTGGGCTCGGGCGTGCCGCGTTTTTACCTGCCGCTGGACCAGGTGTTCCCGCAGACCAATGTGTCGCAGCTCATCGT
>CAYVGD010000243.1:0-4666 GCA_964450095.1 uncultured Polaromonas sp. | reverse complement strand
CGCCGCCCATCTGCGTGAAGCCCATGTGCGCGCGGTCCATCCACAGCGCCATGTAATGGCAGCCGATGCCGGCCATGGCGCGCGATCCCTCGGGCACGCGGGTGCTGGTGTTGTGCGGGCAGCCCGAGCAGAACCAGGGCGGGCGCTCGCCGGTGGGGGCTGCGACCTGCAGCGCCGACTCGCGTGCGGCCAGCACCGCCAGGTGCGCGTCGATGCGCGCCGCCGTGGCCTCGTCCACGCCCAGTTTTTTCAGCCGCTGGGCAATCGCCCGGGCAATGATGGCCGGGTTCAGGTCGGCATTGGCGCGCAGCAACGTGTTGGCCGTCGGGTTGGGCATGCTCCACTCGCCGCCGGAGAAATCACCCTCCACCTCGTTGAACTTGCCCAGCACGTTGGGCCGCACGTCGGGGCGCCAGTTGTAGAGCTCTTCTTTGAGCTGGTATTCGATGACCTGGCGCTTTTCCTCGATGACCAGGATCTCGCGCAGCCCGGTGGCGAACTCGCGCGTGGTCTGCGCCTCCAGCGGCCACACCACGCCGACCTTGTGCAGCCGGACACCGAGGCGGCGGCAGGCCGCGTCGTCCAGGCCCAGGTCGGCCAGGGCCTGGCGGGTGTCGTTGTAGGCCTTGCCGCTGGCGATCAGCCCCAGCCGGTCGTTCGGGCCTTCGATCACGTTGTGGTTGAGCCGGTTGGCGCGCACATAGGCCAGGGCCGCATACCACTTGAAGTCGAAGAGGCGCTGCTCCTGCTCCAGTGGCGTGTCCGGCCAGCGGATGTGCACGCCGCCCGGGGGCATGGCGAAGTCGGGCAGCACGATCTTCACGCGGTCGGCATCGACTTCGGCGCTGGCCGAGGATTCGACGATCTCCTGGATGGTCTTCATGCCCGCCCACACCCCGGCGTAGCGGCTCATGGCCAGCGCGTGCAGGCCCAGGTCCAGGATCTCCTGCACGCTCGCGGGAAAGAACACCGGCAGGCCGCAGGCCTTGAAGATGTGATCGCTCTGGTGCGCCGCCGTCGAGCTTTTGGCCACGTGGTCATCGCCGGCGATCGCCAGCACGCCGCCCCAGGGGGTGGTGCCGGCCATGTTGGCATGCTTGAACACGTCGGAGCAGCGATCGACGCCCGGGCCCTTGCCGTACCAGATGCCGAACACCCCGTCGAACTTGTTGCTGCCGGGCGGCGCAAAGCCCAGCTGCTGCGTGCCCCAGAGGGCGGTGGCCGCCAGTTCTTCGTTGACACCCGGCTGGAAATGGATGTGCCGCGCCTTCAGGTGCTTGGACGCCTTCCACAGCGCCTGGTCGTAACCGCCCAGGGGCGAGCCCCGGTAGCCCGAGATGAAGCCGGCGGTCCGCTTGCCCTGGCGCTCATCGCGCTGCTGCTGGAGCATGGGCAGCCTCACGAGGGCCTGCACGCCGCTCATGAATGCGGTGCCGCGCTCCAGCGCGTACTTGTCGTCCAGCGTGACGGTCTCGAGCGCGCGGCGCACATGGTCTGGCAAGGGGGCATTCATCGCTTGTCTCCTGGCGGTCGAAGGCCGCATGGTGGGCGGAAAGTGTATGCCGCGTGACTGGAGAAAGGATTGCTTTTGTTGCGCTTTTTAAGGGATGATTAGAAAGGATTTTTCTTCTGACTGGGGTTTTATGGAACAACTGGACGGATTCGACCTGGCGATCCTGCGTGAACTGCAGGACGACGCGCGCCTGACCAATGCCGAGCTGGCCGCGCGCGTGGGACTGTCGGCCGCGCCCTGCTGGCGGCGCGTGCGTGCCCTGGAGACCGCGGGCTACATCACCGGCTACCGCGCGCAGGTGGACCGCCACAGGATCGGCCTGGGCGTGCTCGCCTTCGTGCGACTGGACGCCGAGCGCAACAACGCCGAAGCCACCGGCGCCTTGGAAGAGGCCATCCGCCGGATGCCGGAAGTCATCAGCTGCCACTACATCAGCGGCACCGGCACCTTCGAGCTGCAGGTGGTGGCACCCGACCTCGACAGTTTCAGCCGCTTCGCCCGCCATGAACTCATGCGCCTGCCCAACGTGAAGGACCTGCACACCAGCTTTTCGCTGGGCGAGGTCAAGCAGGGGGCGGCGCTGCCGCTGGGGCACCTGGCGCTCCCGGCCCGCTGACGTCAGACACGGCCGATTTCCTGAAACCGACGCTTAAAACCGACTCTGACCCCAATTTCTCAAGTCCCGCTTTCGTGCAGGCCTGGCGCCGGCTCAGGGGTGCTGCTCACGGCTTTGACCAGCGACGAGTGAAAGAAGGCGTCCACCCTCAGCCTCAGGGCTCGCCGCGCAGGTGCTTGACGCGCTTGGCGTGAAAGAGTTCGGGAATGCCCATGGCGCGCGGTCCGGGCACCAGTTCGAAGGGCTGGTCGGCCGCGAGCGTGCCCGGTTGGAGCACCGAGAGGTAAAAGCCGCAGCGGCCCGACTCGGCCATCAGGCGCACGGCGAGGGGAAAGCCCAGCGCCGCATTGAGCTTGTGGCAGGGCTCGCGCGGTCGGGTGATCTCCAGCGCGCAGTTCGGGAACCGGAGCACATCGCCCACCCACGCACCCGACTCCAGCAGTCCACTGACCGTGAGGTTCTCGCCCAGGCTGCCGTGGGGCAGGCTGTCGTCGATCTCGGCGGCGCCGGCCTCTCGACGGGCCTGCTGCCAGAACGGGTAATGCTCGGCCGGGTAGGCGTAGACGGCCTTGTCCAGCCCGCCATGGATGGCCAGGTCGGCCTGCTCGTCGCCCACCAGGCCCAGGGGCACCACGGGCACGGAACCGGTCACCGGGCGCTTGACCATGGCCGTGAGCAAGCTGCGGCCGGCCATCTTCATGCGGCGCGCCTGGCCGACCTGCACCGACACCAGCTGGCCCCGAATTCCCGTCATGGCCGCGCATCGTAAGGCAAGGGGAATGCGAGCCGCTAAAATCTGGCCAACCCGCGAAGGAATCACCATGACCCAGTCCACCGAACACTCCACCAATGCCGCCCACCACAGCCCCGCCCCCGGCGAGGAACAGGACACGCTCAAGGCGATCCTGCCCGCGATGCCCGTGGTGCTGCCCGTGGTCGGTGGGCTGCTGATGTTCCTGCTGGCCTTCATCGCCGTCTTCCTGGCCTGAAGGTCGGGCCGCACCGGCCCCGAGCCCGAACGAGTCATCCGCCTTCGGGCGGATTTTTTCTGCCTGCGCCGCACCCGAGACCATGGCCTCTTCCATGCTTCGCATCGAGCATCTGCTTTTTTCCCATCCCGACGCACCCGCCCCCCTGTTCCAGAGCTTGTCCGGGCAGATTCCTGCGGGCACGGCGCTGGTGTGCGGCGACGAAAGCACGGGCAAGAGCACGCTGCTGCGCCTCCTGGCCGGCCGCCTGGCGCCCCAGGGCGGGCGCCTGTCTTGGCAGGACGCACCGCTTCGCTCGGCCGACGTGGCCTGGTTCGACCCGCTGGAGCCGTCCCGCAACGAACACACCGTGCAGCGCGTGCTGGCCGAGGTGGTGACCCCCGCTGGCCAGCCCGCCCTGCCTGAGCTGCTCGACGGTCTGTCGCTCGAGCCGCACCTGCACAAACCGCTCTACCAACTCTCCACCGGCAGCCGGCGCAAGGTGTTCATTGCAGCAGCGCTGGCCGCGCAGGCGCCGGTCACCTTGCTGGACCAGCCCTTCATGGCCCTGGATCAGCCGTCGATTGCGTTCATCTGCAGCCGACTGGCGCACGCCGCCCAGGCCCGGGACCGTCTGGTGCTGCTGGCCGACTACGCTGCCCCGGAGGGCCTGGCCCTGTCGGCCACGCTGGACCTGGACGCCGGGCACTGAAGCCGCCGGCTGGCTGGGCCGTGTTAGGCTGCGCGCCATCAATGTCACCACTTTGTGAATTGCTATGCGCGCAGCCTTTGTCCTCCTGATTGCCGCCTCTGCCCTGGGCACCTCCGCCTGGGCCAACGATGCCACCTGCACGGCCACGGCCGCCGAGAAGAAGCTGGCGGGCGCCGCCAAGACCTCCTTCATGAAAAAGTGCGAGGCCGACGCGCAGTCTCGCTGCGACCAGTCCGCGGCCGACAAGAAGCTCGCCGGCGCCGCCAAGAACAGCCATGTCAAAAAGTGCATGGCCGAGGCGGTGGGCACCGCCGGCTGAGCCTGGCGCCGGGCGCCAGGCCGGGCTGACTTTTTCTCCTGCACAGATCGGCCCGCCCTGCCCGGGCGGGGCAGCGGTTTTCTGCGCGCCTCCCGATGTTTTGCATAAAGTCATGCATGTTTTGCATGACTTTCAGCCCCGGACGACAGCCCCCCCCAAGGGCTTGTTTCTAAAATCTTGAAGCAGAACAACAGCCGGCGGCCCCCCGTCCTGACCAAGACGGGGCCTTTGCCTGGCCCTGCCGCTGCCTGGTTTGCCGGCCGCCGGGCCGGGCCCTTTCCGAGCGCCATGTCGACAGCCGTCTCGTGCGGGACGTTTGCCGACATCACGTTTTTAACCTTGGAGCTTTCCCATGAACCAACCCGTCATGCAGGGCCTGAACATTCAGGCGCCGGCGTATGTGAAGAATGCCAAGCTGATCGCCTGGGTCTCCGACATGGCCGCGCTGTGCAAGCCTGACCAGATCCACTGGTGCGACGGCAGCCAGGAAGAGTACGACCGCCTGTGCCAGCAGCTGGTGGACGCCGGCACCTTCAAG
>CAYVGD010000242.1:0-4690 GCA_964450095.1 uncultured Polaromonas sp. | reverse complement strand
GCTTTGGTGCTGGACCTGCTGGGCGGCTGACGCCGGGCACGGCGCCAGGGGTGCCCAAGAGAAACGGCGCCCATCAGGGCGCCGCTTCATTCAAACGAGCGAAGGCTTATCAGCCGGCCAGCGCGCCCAGCGCACGGGTGGTGATTTCCTCGACGCTGCCCATGCCGCTGATGGCGCGGTACTTGGGGGCCAGCGTGGGTTCGACTGCGGCCCAGCGCGAGTAGTAGTCCACCAGCGGGCGTGTCTGGGCGCTGTAGACCTCCAGGCGCTTGCGCACCGTGTCTTCCTTGTCGTCGTCGCGCTGCACCAGGGGCTCGCTGGTCACGTCGTCCAGGCCAGCCACCTTGGGGGGGTTGTACTTGACGTGGTAGGTCCGGCCCGACGCCGGGTGAGAGCGGCGGCCGCTCATGCGCTCGATGATGGCGTCGAACGGGACGTCGATCTCGAGCACATAGTCGATCTTCACGCCGGCCGCCTTCATGGCGTCGGCCTGGGGAATGGTGCGGGGGAAGCCGTCGAACAGGAAACCTTGTGCGCAGTCGGGCTGGGCGATGCGTTCCTTGACCAGGTTGATGATGAGCTCATCGCTGACCAGGCCGCCCGCGTCCATGACTTTCTTGGCTTGCAGGCCCAGGGGCGTGCCAGCTTTCACGGCCGCGCGCAGCATGTCGCCGGTGGAGATTTGCGGGATGCCATATTTCTGGCAGATGAAGGTGGCCTGGGTGCCTTTGCCAGCGCCGGGTGCGCCCAACAGAATCAGTCTCATGGATGTCCTCGGTATCGTTGTTTGTGTCAGGCCGCGCAGCGGCTTCGGTGTCGGCGCATCGACCGTGTGTGGTGTGCCGCGCCGGCTACTGCCGATGTCTCCCTCCGGCTGCGGAGAATATCACGCACCCCTCGGAAGGCAGCTTACAAATAAGAGGGCGTGCCGGCTTCAGTGCGCCGTCGGCGCGGTGCCTGAAAAAAGCTGCCGCACGCGCTCGAGGTCGCCTGGCGTGTCCACGCCTGGCCCAGGTGCATGCGCGCTAACGTGCACCGCAATGCGGTGCCCATGCCAGAGCGCGCGCAACTGTTCCAGCGACTCCAGCCGCTCGTGGGGCGCCTGCGCCAGTCCCGGGAAGGCCTTGAGGAAGCCCACGCGGTAGCTGTAGACCCCCACGTGGCGCAAAGGCGCGGGCAGGTCGCAGCCGGGCTCCTTCCACCACGCGCGGCCGTGCAGGTCGCGGGCAAAGGCGATCGCTGCGCGGCTGAAATAAAGCGCCGTGGCTTGCGCATCGAGCACCACCTTCACCACGTTCGGGTCGAGGTAGCTGGCCAGCTCATCGATGGGGTGGGCCACCGTGCCCATGGCGCAGTCGGCCCGCCGGGCCAGCAGATCGGCCACCGCATCGATCAGGGCCGGCTCGATCAACGGCTCGTCGCCCTGCACGTTCACTACCACCTCGCTGTCCGCCAGGCCCAGGCGCTCGCAGGCCTCGGCCAGCCGGTCGCTGCCGCTGGGATGGTCGGTGCGCGTGAGCACCGCCTCCACGCCGTGGCGGCGGCAGGCCTCTTCGATCGACGGGCTGTCTGCGGCCACCACCACGCGCGCGGCGCGGCTGGCAAGTGCGCGCTGGGCCACGCGCACCACCATGGGCGCGCCCGCGATGTCGGCCAGGGGCTTGTTGGGCAGCCGCGTGGAAGCCAGCCGCGCCGGGATCAGCACGACGAAGCTCATGGCCGCACGCTCACAGGCCCAGTTCCTCGTCGGTGAGGGTGCGAGCCTCGTTTTCCAGCATCACAGGCAGCCCGTCGCGCACCGGGTAAGCCAGGCGGGCGCTGCGCGAGACGAGTTCCTGCTTTTCGCGGTTGTATTCCAGCGGCCCCTTGGTCACAGGGCAGACCAGGAGCTCAAGTAGTCGTGTGTCCATGCGCCAATCGTAAGGGATGGCGTGTGGCCAGCGCCTCGTCGAGCGCGGCAAGGAAGGCCGGCTCCGGGCTGAACGACAGGGGCACGGCCAGCAGTTGGCGGCCGGCCTCGGGATGGAGGTCGAAAAGCTTGACCGCGTCCTTTTCGGTGCAGAGCACGGTCAGGCCGTCGGCCCAATCCAGCTTGAGGCCGGTCAGGTCGTCGTGGTCGGGCAGGGCCAGTGCCTGCCGCAGCTGCACGCCGCGCTCGCGCAACATGTCGAAAAAGCGCTGCGGCCGGGCAATGCCGGCCACGGCCATCACCCTGCCCGGCGGCAGGGACGACAGCGCGATGTGCTCTCCCGAGGCAGACACGCCATGCGCTGCCAACTGGCGGTTGGATGCATACCCCTCCTTCAGCGGGCAGGCTGGGCTGGTGCGAAGCACCAGCGTGGCCGGCGTGCGCTGGACCGCCTCCGGCCAAGCCTGCCGCAGGGGGCCTGCGGGCAGCAGCCAGCCGTTGCCCAGGCCGCGGTCGTCGAACACCACCACCTGCACATCGCGTTCGAGCGCAAGATGCTGCATCCCGTCGTCGGCCACCAGAATGTCGACTCCAGGGTGGGTCGCCAGCAGGGCGCGGCCCGCCTCGACACGCCGCGCCGCGACGAACACCGGCACCCCGCAGCGCCGCCGCAGGAGCAAGGGCTCGTCGCCGGTCTCGCTGGCGGGTGAGTTGGCATGCACCTCCAGGCATGCCGTGGCCCGGCGGCCATGGCCGCGCGAGACGATGCCTGGGTTCCAGCCCCTTGATTTCAGGTGCTGCACCACGGCGATGACGGCAGGGGTCTTCCCCGCGCCGCCCGCCACGACATTGCCCACCACCACCACCGGCACGGGCAAACGCTCAGGGCGCTTGAGGCCGGCTTGGTAGAGCGCGCGATGCAGCCCCGCAAGCGCCCGGTAGACCAGGGACAGCGGCCACAGTGCGCAGGCGAGCGGCCCGCGGTGCAGCCATGCCGCAGGCAGTCGGGCCTCCAGCCAGGCGCTCAGGCCCCGGGCAGGAGCGGGGGCCGCTCCTTGCCGCAAAGGGCGGCTTGTATCATGGCTCGGAAGGTGATCGCGCAAGGTGGCGCCGATTATGGGCCAGCCTTTTGGGTGGTTCCGGCGGGGCGGCGGCATGCGCTGGCATGCGTAGGACGAAACCCACAGTTCTTGTGGATAACTTTGTTGGCAACCCAGGTTCCGCCCCCTTGAAACCCGCGTGGATTAAGGGCTTTAACAAATCGCCACAATTTTCAGCAGCCCTGCGTCGATGTTGTCTTTAAATCTATATGACGGCTTGAGTTTTGTGCGAAACGTATTCTTTGATGCTCTTTTTGAATGCATGAGTCCCGTCTGACCTCCCCTGCCCGCCCGGGCCTTCCCGTGTGGGCGATCGGGGCCTTGCTCCGCGCCCTGGCTGACAGCCTGGACGCCCGCTTTAACCCCGTGGCCGTGCAGGGCGAGATCAGTGGCTTCACCCGCGCAGCGTCAGGTCATTGCTATTTCACGCTCAAGGACGAGCAGGGGCAGATCCGCTGTGCCCTGTTCCGGCGGGCGGCATCCTTGCTGGATTTTTCGCCCCGGGACGGCCAACTGGTCGAGGTGCGGGGCCGGCTGGGCATTTATGAGCCACGGGGCGAGCTGCAACTGGTGGCTGAATCGCTCAAGCGTGCGGGGGAGGGCAGCCTCTTCGAGCGTTTCGTGCAACTCAAGGTCCGGTTGGAGGCTGAAGGCCTGTTCGATCCCGACCGCAAACGGCCCGTGCCGGCGCGGCCCCGGGCCATCGGGGTGGTCACATCGCTGGGGGCGGCGGCCCTGCACGATGTGCTGACGGCGCTCAAGCGGCGCGTGCCGCACGTGCCGGTGGTGGTGTACCCCGCAAGCGTGCAGGGTGCGCAGGCGCCGCAGGAGTTGCGCGCCGCACTGGAGGCGGCCTACGCCCGGGCCGAGGTCGATGTGCTGCTCTTGGTGCGGGGTGGCGGCGCCCTGGAAGACCTCTGGGGCTTCAATGACGAGGCCCTGGCCCGGCTGATCGTGCAATCGCCCATGCCTCTGGTCAGCGGCGTGGGCCATGAAACCGACTTCACCATTGCCGACTTCTGCGCCGACCTGCGCGCGCCCACGCCCACGGCCGCGGCCGAACTGGCCGCCCAGCCCCAGGCCGCCGCCCTGGAGGAACTGGACCGGCTCGGCCGGCGGCTCGCCCAAAGCGTGCAGCGCCAGATGGAGGCGGCGCAGCAGGGGCTGGACTGGGCGGCGCAAAGGCTGGGACGGCCCTCCCACCTGGCCACGCGCGAGCGGGCCCGCCTTCAGGTGCTCGGCCAGCGCCTGGGCCAGGCCGTGCGCCGGGTGCCGCAGCAGGCGGCGGGGCTGGACCTCGCGGGCCAGCGGCTGGTTCATGCGGCGTCTCGCGCGCTCGAGCGCCGCAGGCTGGGGCTGGAGGCGCTGACGCAAACTTTGCCCAGGCTCCAGGCCCAGGCCCTGGCCGCGCAGTCGGTGCGGCTGGCGCAGGCCCAGACCCGCTTGGAACTGCTTGACCCTCGCCTGGTTCTGCAGCGCGGCTATGCCTGGCTGGAGGACGACGCCGGGCGGGCTGTCACCCAGGCAGCCCAGGTGGTGCCCGGGCAGAAGCTGGTGGCGACCCTGGCCGACGGTCGCGTGGGCCTGCAGGCCCTGGACAGCCGGCCCTGAGCCCGTGCGCTGCTTGCCGGGCAGAGGCCCGCGATTGGGCCGGCCGTCCCCCGGCCTTTGCAACCTTCCT
>CAYVGD010000241.1:0-4698 GCA_964450095.1 uncultured Polaromonas sp. | reverse complement strand
AGTTCTCGCGCATCGGCGTGCCGGTGTTCATGGCCGACGTCAAGGGCGACCTCACTGGCATCAGCCAGCCGGGCCAGCCGGGCGAGAAGCTGCGCAGCATCCTGAAAGAGCGCGGACTCGAGCTGCCGCAGCCCCAGGCCTGCCCGACCCAGCTGTGGGACGTCTTTGGCGAGCAGGGGCACCCGGTGCGCGCCACCATCTCCGACATGGGGCCGCTCTTGCTGGGCCGCATGCTGGGCCTGAACGACACCCAGGCCGGTGTGCTCAACCTGGTGTTCAAGATCGCCGACGACCAGGGCCTGCTGCTGCTGGACCTCAAGGACCTGCGGGCCATGCTTCAGCACGTGGGCGAGAACGCACGCGACTTCACCACGCAGTACGGCAACGTCAGCAGCGCCAGCGTGGGGGCCATCCAGCGCGGCCTGCTCCAGCTGGAGACGCAGGGCGGCACGCAGTTCTTCGGGGAGCCCATGCTCAACATCGAGGACTTCATGCAGACCGACGCGGCCGGCCACGGCATGGTCAACGTGCTGGCGGCCGACAGGCTGATGAACTCGCCCCGGCTCTATGCGACCTTCCTGCTGTGGATGCTCTCGGAGGTGTTCGAGCGCTTGCCCGAGGTGGGCGATGCCGACAAGCCCAAGCTGGTGTTTTTCTTCGACGAGGCGCACCTGCTGTTCAACGAGGCGCCCAAGGTGCTGCTCGAGCGCATCGAGCTGGTCGTGCGCCTGGTGCGTTCCAAGGGCGTTGGCGTGTACTTCGTCACGCAGAACCCGCTGGACATCCCTGACCCGGTGCTGGCACAGCTGGGCAACCGCATCCAGCACGCCCTGCGCGCCTACACCCCGCGCGACCAGAAGGCGGTCAGGGCCACGGCCGAGACCATGCGCAGCAAACCGGGGCTGGACATTGCCGCCGCCATCACCGAACTGGCGGTGGGCGAGGCGTTGGTGAGCCTGCTCGATTCCAAGGGGCGGCCCGGTATGACCGAGCGGGCCTTCATCGCACCGCCGGCGAGCTTGCTGGGGCCCATCAGCGCAGCCCAGCGGCAGGCGCTGCTGAAGGATTCGCTGGTGGCAGGCGTCTACGAGCAGACGGTGGACCGCGAGTCGGCCTACGAAAAGCTCACCGCCCGCGCCCAGTCGGGAACAGTTCAGCCAACGGCCGCCGGGAAAGCCGAGGGGGCGCTGGGCGGCCTGGGCGACCTCCTGTTCGGCGGCACGGGCCCGCGCGGCGGGCAGCGCGACGGCTTGGCACAGACGCTGGCCAAGTCGGCGGTCCGCACCATCGGCAGCAGCGTCGGCCGCGAGATCGTGCGGGGCTTGCTCGGCAGCCTGCTCGGCGGGAAGCGCCGCCGCTGAGGCACCCAAGCGAAAGACCAGACGCACCAATGCCAGTGATGAACCTTCCCTGGAACCCGCGCAGATGAGCCACCCCGCCGCCCCCGTCACCGTTGTTCGGCATCCCCTGGTGCAGCACAAGCTCACCCTGATGCGCCGCAAGGACACCCGCACCCACAGCTTTCGCCAGTTGCTTGCAGAGCTGTCAACGCTGATGGCCTATGAAGTCACGCGGGACATGCCCATGCACCTTGTGGACATTGAAACCCCGCTGGAAGCCATGCAGTCGCCGGCGATCGATGGCAAGAAGCTGGTTTTCGTCTCCATCCTGCGTGCAGGCACCGGCATCCTGGACGGCATGCTCAACGTGGTGCCCGGGGCGCGCGTGGGCCACATCGGCCTGTACCGCGACCCTGCGACGCTGCAGGCCGTGGAGTACTACTTCAAGATGCCGCAGGAGATGGGCGAGCGCGACGTGGTGGTGGTCGACCCGATGCTGGCCACCGGGAACTCGGCCATCGCGGCCGTGGCCCGGCTCAAGCAGTTGGGCCCCAGGTCCATCAAGTTTCTGTGCCTGCTGGCCTGCCCCGAGGGGGTGGCCGCGCTTCAGCAGGCCCACCCGGACGTGCCCATCTTCACCGCCGCCATCGACCGCGAGCTCAACAGCCACGGCTACATCCTGCCCGGACTGGGCGATGCCGGGGACCGCATCTTCGGTACGCGCTGACGGGGCCAGCGCCCGATCGGCGACACTTCCGGGCTGTCCGACAGCCACCGAAAATCACCCGTGTTCCTGACCGCCGCCCTTTACAAATTCGTGAGCCTGCCCGATTTCGCGGCGCTGCGCGACCCGTTGCACGACTTCTGCACTGCACGCGGCATCAAGGGCACGCTGCTGCTGGCTGCCGAGGGGATCAACGGCACGGTGGCCGGCCCCGAGCGAGGCATCCGTGAACTGCTGGCCAGGCTGCGCAGCGACCCTCGGCTGGCCAGCCTGGAGCACAAGGAATCCTGGAGCGAGAGGGAGCCCTTCTACCGGCTCAAGGTCAAGCTCAAGAAGGAGATCGTCACCCTCGGCGTGGAGGGGATCGACCCCAACCGCATGGCGGGAACCTACGTCAAGCCCGATGCCTGGAACCAGCTCATCCATGAGCCGGGCGTGGTGCTGATCGACACGCGCAACGACTACGAATACCAGGTGGGCACCTTTGAAGGCGCGATCAACCCCGCGACCGACAGCTTCTCGCAGTTGCCCGACTGGGTGGACCGCCAGATGCAGCCGGGCGGGTGCCTCGCGCCGCGGCCCGACGGCAGCAAGCCCCGCGTGGCCATGTTTTGCACGGGCGGGATCCGCTGCGAAAAATCCACGGCCTTCATGCGCACCAAGGGTTTTGACGAGGTCTACCACCTTGAAGGCGGCATCCTCAAGTACCTGGAAACCGTGCCCGCTGCGCAAAGTGCGTGGCAGGGCGAATGCTTTGTGTTCGATGAGCGGGTCTCGGTCGGCCACGACCTGCAGCCGGGCCATTTCGAGCTCTGCCGATCCTGCCGCCATCCCTTGAGCGCCGAGGACAAGGCCTCGCCGCTTTTCGAGGACGGGGTCAGCTGCCCGCGCTGCCACGACAGCCTCACCCCGGAGCAGCGGCGCAAATTCTCTGAGCGCCAGCGCCAGATCGCACTGGCCCGCAGCCGGGGCGAGCGGCACATCGGTGTGCCGCGCGGACGCCAGCCCCAGGAATGAAAAAAGCCCCGCCAGGCGGACCGGCGGGGCTTTTCAAAACGCACGAGGCGCTGAAGCTGTTCAGCCGGCCGTGGCTTCCTCGGACTCGGGCTTGGACTTGCCTTCCTTTTTGGGCAACGGCTGGATGTCCAGCTTGACTTCGCCGGTTTCCACACCCTTGTCGTCCGTGCTGAGCTGGATGTCCACCGTCAGGCGGCCTCCGTCGACCAACTTGCCAAAAAGAAGCTCGTCGGCCAGCGCACGGCGGATGGTGTCCTGGATCAGGCGCTGCATCGGGCGCGCGCCCATGAGCGGATCGAAGCCCTTCTTGGCCAGGTACTTGCGCAGCGCATCGGTGAAGGTGACCTCCACCTTCTTCTCGGCGAGCTGATGCTCCAGTTGCAGCAGGAACTTGTCGACCACCCGCAGGATCACGGCCTCGTCCAGCGGCTTGAAGCTCACCGTCGCATCCAGGCGGTTGCGGAACTCGGGCGTGAACAGGCGCTTGATGTCGGCCATCTCGTCGCCCGCCTCGCGCGGGTTGGTGAAGCCGATGGTCGCCTTGTTCATGGTCTCGGCACCCGCGTTCGTCGTCATGATGATGATGACGTTGCGGAAGTCGGCCTTGCGTCCGTTGTTGTCGGTGAGCGTGCCGTGGTCCATGACCTGAAGCAGGACATTGAAGATGTCCGGGTGCGCTTTTTCGATCTCGTCGAGCAGCAGCACCGCGTGCGGCTTCTTGGTGACAGCCTCGGTCAGCAGACCGCCCTGGTCAAAGCCCACATAGCCCGGAGGCGCGCCGATCAGGCGGCTGACCGCGTGACGCTCCATGTACTCCGACATGTCAAAGCGGATCAGCTCGATGCCCAAGATGTAGGCCAGCTGGCGCGCCGCCTCGGTCTTGCCCACGCCGGTGGGGCCGGAGAACAGGAACGAGCCGATGGGCTTGTCGACCTTGCCCAGGCCCGAGCGGGCCATCTTGACCGCGCTGGCCAGCACGTCCAGGGCCTTGTCCTGGCCGAAGACCACGCTCTTGAGGTCGCGCTCGAGCGTCTTGAGCTTGCTGCGGTCGTCGTTGGACACGCTGGCAGGAGGAATGCGGGCGATCTTGGCCACGATCTCTTCGACCTCGGCCTTGCTGATGGTCTTCTTGCGCTTGGACGCCGGAAGGATCCGCTGGGCGGCGCCTGCCTCGTCGATCACATCGATGGCCTTGTCCGGCAGGTGGCGGTCGTTGATGTACTTGGCACTCAACTCGGCCGCTGCCTGCAGGGCCGCCACGGCGTACTTGACGCTGTGGTGCTCCTCGAAGCGGGACTTCAGGCCCTTGAGGATCTCCACCGTCTCGGCAACGCTCGGCTCGACCACGTCTACCTTCTGGAAGCGCCGCGACAGCGCCGCGTCCTTCTCGAAGATGCCGCGGTACTCGGTGAAGGTGGTCGCACCGATGCACTTGAGCTGTCCGCTGGAAAGCGCCGGCTTCAGGAGGTTGGACGCATCGAGCGTGCCGCCCGAGGCCGCGCCCGCACCGATGAGGGTGTGAATCTCGTCGATGAAAAGCACGGCGTTGGGCCGGTCCTTCAGCGCCTTGAGCACACCTTTGAGGCGCTGCTCGAAATCGCCGCGGTACTTGGTGCC
>CAYVGD010000240.1:0-4711 GCA_964450095.1 uncultured Polaromonas sp. | reverse complement strand
AGCCCTTGGGCAGCAGCCTGACGATCGCGCCGGCCAGCAGCCTGGAGGGCGATGCCTTGCTGTTGCGGGGCCGCGCCACGCTGGGCGACATGCTGGAGGTGTTGCCTGGCGTGAGCAGCAGCGGCTTCGGCCCGAACGCGGCCCGACCGGTGATCCGCGGCCTGGAGGGCGACCGCATCCGCATCCTGTCCAACGGCGGCGCGGCCCTGGACGCATCGGGCCTGAGCCCCGACCATGCGGTGAGCCTGGACCCGCTGGCGGCCGAGCGCGTGGAGGTGCTGCGCGGGCCGGGCGCGCTGCTCTACGGCGGCAGCGCCGTGGGGGGCGTCGTCAACGTGATCGACCAGCGCATCGCCCAGGCGCCGCAGTTCGGTGCGGAAGGCGGCCGGCTCGGCCGGCTGCGGCTCAGTGGCGCCAGCGGCAGCGGCGAGTTCGCGCGCAGTGCGCTGATCGAGGCTGGCAATGACCGGCTGCAGTGGCACGTGGATGCCCATGGCCGCGAGGCCGGCGATGTGCCCGCGCCCGTGCTGCTGCCCTGCGGGCGCGGTGGCGTGGCGGTGCAGCGCCGAAGGTTGTGCAACTCGGCCAGCGTGGCCGAGGGCGGCGCACTGGGCGTCTCGCGATTCCAGGCTGACGGGCATGTGGGCGCGTCGGTGAGCCAGCAGCGCAGCCGCTACGGCGTGGTGGCCGAGGACGATGTGGGCATCGCCATGCAGTCCACGCGCTATGCCTTCCAGGGCGAGCGACGCAACCTGGACGGCTGGGTGCAGGCGCTGCGCTGGCAGCTGCACCACGGCCAGTATGTGCACACCGAATTCGACGGCGATCAGCCGGGCAGCCGCTTTGCCAACCGCGGCAGCGAGCTGCGGCTGCAGGCACGTCATGCGCCGGTGGGTCCCTGGCAGGGGGTGCTGGGCCTGCAGCTCGACGGCACGCGCTTTTCCTCCGCCTCGCCCGACCCGGACCTGGTGTTTGCGCCTTCGAGCCGGACCGAACAGGCAGCGCTCTTTTTGCACGAGGAGCGCGCGCTCGGCCGGGCGCGCATCAGCGTGGGTGCGCGGATGGAGAGCGTGCGCCTGCGCACGCCCGGCGACGGCGGGGCAGGGCGCTTCGAGCCCGGCCGCCGCGACTTCACGCCCATGAGCCTGGCATTCGGCGCGCAGCAAGGGCTGGCCGGTGGCTGGAGCCTCAGCGGCCACCTGGCCTACACCGAGCGTGCTCCCCGGGACCACGAGCTGTTCGCGTCCGGCCCGCACACCGCGACCGCGGCCTACGTGCTCGGCGAGCGCGGCCTGGGGTTGGAGCGTTCGCTGAACATGGACCTGGGCGCGCGCTGGCGGGACGGCCCGCACCGCCTGTCGGCCCATGTGTGGGCCAACCGCTTCGGCAACTACATCAGCCTCGTGCCCACCGGCAATGTGCGCAGCGTGGCTGGCGAGGACCTGGACGAGCTGGCCTACCGGCAGTCGCCGGCGATGCTGCGCGGCCTGGAACTGTCGGCGCTGCGCCGCCTGCATTCCGGGGGCGGCAGCCTGGACCTGGGCCTGCGCGCCGACACAGTGCATGCCGAAAACCGCGCCACAGGCGAGCCGCTGCCCAGGATTTCACCCTGGCGCGCGGGTGCGACCCTGACCTGGACACAGGCGGCCTGGAGCGCCAGCGTGGGCGCCGACCACGCTGCAGCGCAGCGGCGCGTGCCGCTGGCGGCCTCCGGAGAGCGCCTGGGCGCTACCGACGCCTACACGCTCTGGCATGCCAGCGCCACCTGGCGCCAGCGCGCCGGCGCGTCGCAGCTCTTGTGGTTTGCGCGCCTGGACAACATCACCAATTCCCTGGCCTACAGCGCCACCTCGGTGCTGACCGCCACCGCGCCCGGCCGCTCGCCGCTGCCCGGGCGCATGCTTCGGGCGGGCGTGCAGGTCACGTTCTGAGGCCTAAGGGGGCCTCGCGATGGAGCCCGTGCCCGGGTGGCGCTGAAGCCCCCGGGGATGGGCGGGGAAGCGGGCCAGTGGGCACCGGTGCACGGCTCGGCCTGCTGGCCCGGCGTGTCGCGCGTGCGCTGAATCGGGCGGGCGGCGCCGGTGCCGGCCCCTGCGCTGCTGGCATGGCTGGCATCGCTGATGCTGCAGCCATCCGGGGGCGCTGCACTTGAAGCAGTTGACGCAGGCAATGTGTCTACCGCACGCACCGCACGTTGACCACAACGTGCGCGCCTTGCACACGTTGCGCATCTCGCGCATCTCACGCACTGCAATCGGCGAAATCATCGATTTCACCGCGTGCACCGAATCTGTTGATTGATGCAACACACGCACGCAACACACGCACGTACCGCATGCGCCCTGTGCACCCCATGTACCGCACGCACCGCACACAGCGGCGATTTGGCGTGCGTGGGCCGCTAAGATCACGGCCATCATGAATTGGTTGGTGGTCGAGTCGCTTTTTCCCGTGGTGTTGTTGATCGGTGCGGGCGTGGCGGCCGGCAAGATGGGCTGGCTCAGGCAGGCTGCGGTCAAGGACTTGTCGGACCTGATTTTTTTGTTGCTCACACCGGCGCTTCTTTTTCGCACCATGAGCCAGGTGCGGCTGGAGCAACTGGACTTCCGGCCCGTGGCGGCCTACTTCGTGGCGGTGGTGCTGCTGTTTGCCGCCATCTTGCTGCTGCGGGGGCTCAACCGACGCGCCGTGGTCATGGCGCTGGCGGGCACTTTTTCCAACACGGTGACGATCGGCATCGCGCTGGTGAACCTGGTCTTTGGCGCGCCGGGGCTGGTGATCCTGCTCACCCTGGTGTCGGTGCACGCGCTGGTGTTGCTGACCACGGGCACGCTGGTGCTGGAGTTGGCGGTGCAGCGCGAGTCGCCCGAAGGCGCGCCGCGCCCGCCAATGCTGCCGGCGCTGGCCCGGGCCTTCCGCTCTTCGGTGCTGCACCCGGTGCCGCTGCCCATCCTGCTGGGCCTGGCGTATGCGCAGACGGGCTGGGGCATCCCGCCGCTGCTGGACAAGCCGCTGGCGCTGCTGGGCCAGGCCTTCGGGCCGCTGGCTCTGGTGCTGGTGGGCGTGACCCTGGCCTTCACGCCCGTGGGTCGCCACTGGCGCGGCGCGCTGGCACTGGCGGGCATCAAGAACCTGTTGCATCCGCTGCTGGCCTGGGTGCTGTGCCGCCTGCTGGGCGTGGGTGGCCTGCCGATGACCGTGATGGTGGCGGCCGCGGCCCTGCCGATCGGCGCCAATGTGTTCCTCTTTTCCCAGCGCTACGGCGTGGCGCAGGAACTGGTGACTGCCAGCGTGGTGGTCTCCACGGCGCTGGCGCTGCTGACGCTCACCGGGGTGCTGATGCTGATCGCCTGAGCCCCCCGGCCCGACCGGAGCGCGGCCGTCCTGCGGTTGATACACTGGTTCGCCAGCCCGCTTCCAGCGGGCGTTTTCAATTTGCAGGAGACAAACGTGCTGTTCGCCAAGCTGCTGCCCCGCCAGGGCCAATTCTTCGAACTGTTCAACCAGCACGCCACGCGCGTGGTGGAGGCGGCGCACGCTTTCTCGCAGATGGTGACGCACTACGCCGACGAGCCCCAGCGGGCGCTGCACAACCGCGCCGTCGACGATGCCGAGCATGCGGCCGACCGCATCACGCAGGAGGTCAATCGCCTCTTGCACAAGACCTTCATCACGCCGATCGACCGCGAGCAGATCCATTCGCTGATCAACACCATGGACGATGTGGCTGACCTGATCCAGGACTCGGCCGAGACCATGGCGCTCTACGACGTGAGCACCATGACCGACGAGATCCGCCGCCTGACCGACCTGAGCGTCAAGTGCTGCGAAAGGCTCAAGGACGCGGTCGCGCTCATCGGTGACCTGAGCAACCCCGACACGGCCGAGGCGGCGCTCAAGACCTGCGAGGAGATCGACCGCCTCGAGTCGGACGCCGATCGCGTCATGCGGGCGGCCATGAGCAAGCTCTTCCGCGAGGAGCCCGACGTGCGCGAGGTGATCAAGCTCAAGGCGATCTACGAGTTGCTGGAGACCATCACCGACAAGTGCGAGGACGTGGCCAACCTGATCGAGGGCATCGTCCTCGAGAACTCCTGAACCCGCGGAGCGCCTGATGGAAAGTGTCCAAACCGCGCTGTGGGTGGTTCTGCTGCTGGTGTTCCTGGCCCTGGCCTTCGACTTCATGAACGGTTTTCATGACGCGGCCAACTCGATCGCCACAGTGGTTTCCACCGGCGTGCTGCGGCCGGCGCAGGCGGTGCTGTTCGCCGCCTTCTTCAATTTCATTGCCATCTTCGTCTTCCACCTCAGCGTGGCCGCCACGGTGGGCAAGGGCATCGTGCAGCCGGGCATCGTGGACACGCACGTGGTGTTCGGCGCGTTGGTGGGCGCCATCACCTGGAACGTGGTGACCTGGTACTACGGCATTCCCAGCAGTTCTTCGCATGCGCTGATCGGCGGCATCGTGGGCGCGGTCATTGCCAAGGCAGGGGCCGGTGCCCTGGTGTCAGGCGGCATCCTCAAGACCGTGGCCTTCATCTTCGTGTCGCCCCTGCTGGGCTTTTTGCTGGGCTCGCTCATGATGGTGCTGGTGGCCTGGGTCTGCCGCAAGAGCGCGCCGTCCAAGGTGGACCGCTGGTTCCGTCGCCTGCAGCTCGTCTCGGCCGGTGCCTACAGCCTGGGCCACGGCGGCAACGACGCGCAAAAGACC
>CAYVGD010000239.1:0-4713 GCA_964450095.1 uncultured Polaromonas sp. | reverse complement strand
TCGCCAAGCAGGCCGAGGCGGAGCGGCAGCGGCGCGCCAAGGTCATTCACGCCGAGGGTGAATTGCAGGCGTCGGAGAAGTTGCGGCAGGCGGGCGACGTGCTCGCCCCCCGGCAGCGGAGGCACCACGGCGCGGCCGCCGGTGGCCACCAGGATGTGCTGCGCGCTGAAGGTCTGCCCACCCACCTCCACGGCCTGCGGCCCCGCCATCCGGGCCCAGCCTTCGATGAGCTGCACACCCGCGCCCTGCAGGAGCTGCAGGTACACGGCGTTGAGCCGGGTGATCTCGCGGGCGCGGTGGGTCTTGAGCGCCTCCCAGTCCAGCGCCGGGCGCTCGACCTGCCAGCCGTAACCCGGTGCCTCGTCGAAGGCCTCGCCGTAGTGGGCGGCGTAGCTGTAGATCTTCTTGGGGATGCAGCCCACGTTCACGCAGGTGCCGCCCAGGGCGCCGCCCTCGGCCAGGGCCACGCGCGCGCCGCGCTGGGCGGCCATGCGGGCGGCCCGCACGCCGCCGCTGCCGCCGCCGATGACGAAGAGATCGAAGTCGAAGCCTGGCATGGCGCGCCCTTGGAGATGTTTCGATCAAGTGTATTCAGGCACGCAGGGGGACGGGCCACCGATAATCCGCCGATGAGTGATTCCCCATTGACGGCCGCCTCGTTTGCAGGCCTGGGCCTGCCCCCCGAGGTGCTGGCCAACCTGGCACAGCTGGGCTACGAACGCATGACGCCCATCCAGGCCGAGGCCCTGCCGCCCGCACTGCTGGGCCGCGATCTGATCGCGCAGGCCAAGACCGGCAGCGGCAAGACCGCGGCCTTCGGCATCGCGCTGCTGCAGCGGCTGAACCCGCGCTTTTTTGGCGTGCAGGCCCTGGTACTGTGCCCCACGCGCGAACTGGCCGACCAGGTGGCGGGCGAGCTGCGCCGGCTGGCACGGGCGCAGGACAACATCAAGCTGGTCACGCTCTGCGGGGGCGTGCCGCTGCGCGGTCAACTCGCCAGCCTGGAGCACGGCGCGCACATCGTGGTGGGCACGCCCGGCCGCGTGATGGACCACCTGGAGCGGCAGAGCCTGGTCCTCTCGGGCCTGAAAACCCTGGTGCTGGACGAGGCCGACCGCATGCTGGACATGGGCTTCCATGACGACATGGTCAAGGTGGCCAGCCACTGCCCGGCCGAACGGCAGACGCTGCTGTTCTCAGCCACCTTCCCGGAGGAGATCGCACAGCTGAGCCGCCGCTTCCTGCGCGAGCCGCAGCGCATCACCGTGGAGGCGCAGCACGCGCCCAGCCAGATCGAGCAGCACTGGTACGAAGTCGAGGAGCGCCAGCGCCTGCATGCCGTGGGCCAGGTGCTGCGGCACTTCAGGCCGGCCAGCGCCATGGCGTTTTGCAACACCAAGGCGCAGTGCCGCGACCTGGTGCAGGTGCTGCAGGCCGCGGGCATGGACGCGCTGGCGCTTCACGGCGACCTGGAGCAGCGCGACCGCGACCAGGTGCTGGTGCAGTTCGCCAACCGCAGCTGCACCGTGCTGGTGGCCACCGACGTGGCCGCGCGGGGCCTGGACATCGCGCAGCTGGAGATGGTGATCAACGTGGACGTGACGCCCGACGCCGAGGTGCATGTGCACCGCATCGGACGCACCGGACGCGCCGGTGCGCAGGGCCTGGCCATCAACCTGGCCAGCCTGGACGAGATGGGGGCGGTGGGCCGCATCGAGCAGCAGCAGGGTGCGGTGTCGCAGTGGCACAGGCTGGACGGGCTGCAGGACGCCGGCGGCGGGCCGCTGCAGGCGCCCATGCGCACGCTGCAGATCGCGGGCGGGCGCAAGGCCAAGATCCGCGCCGGCGACGTGCTGGGCGCGCTCACGGCCGACCTGGGGCTGGCCCGCGAGCAGGTGGGCAAGATCAACGTGAACGACTTCTCGACCTACGTGGCGGTCAGCCGCGACATCGCGCCGGACGTGCTGCGCCGGCTGTCCAGCGGCCGCATCAAGGGCAAGAATGTGAAGGTGCGCCTCCTGGACCTGCAGAGCACCGGGGAGGGTTTCTGATGAATGCATCCACCGCCCTGGTGATCGGCACCGGCGGCCTGGGCTCGGCCCTGGCCCAGGCACTCGGCGAACAACACACCCAGGTGCTGACGCTCGGCCGGCGCACGCAGCCGGCCTTCGATTACGCCGACCAGGCCAGCCTCGTGGAGGCGGCCCGCTGGGCGGCCGAGCGCTGCCAGGACGCCCCGCTGCGCTGTCTGGTGGTGGCCACCGGCTTTTTGCACGGCCCGGCAGGCCAGCCCGAGCGCAGCTGGACGCAGCTGGACCCGGGTTACCTTTCCCAGGCTTTCCTGGTGAACACCATCGGCCCGGCGCTGGTGATGAAGCATTTCCTGCCGCTGCTGCCGCGCCAGGGGGCGTGCGTGGCGGCCTTTCTCTCGGCCAAGGTCGGCAGCATCGGCGACAACGGGCTGGGCGGCTGGTACGGCTACCGCGCGGCCAAGGCCGCGCTCAACCAGCTGGTCAAGACCGCCAGCATCGAGCAGGCCAGGCGCAACCGCGAGGCCGCCGTGGTGGCCCTTCACCCGGGCACGGTGGACACGCCGCTGTCGCAGCCCTTCAGCAAGAGCGGGCTGAACGTGCGCCCGCCCGAGGTGGCGGCGCAGGAGATCAGCCAGGTGCTGCGCGGCCTGGGCGCACAGGACAACGGCCGATTCGTGGACTACCAGGGCCAGACCCTGCCCTGGTAAGCCGTGTGTGCGCTTGTGACGACGCGCCAGTGAATGCCCGCTGCGGCCCGGCGCCTGCCCACAATGGGCCGTCCAGCCACCCGCAGCAAGGACAAGCCATGGCCGACAAGATCCGCGTCGAGGCAGACCGCCGCACACCGCTTCCTGAAATGCCCAAAGGCATGCGCCGCAGCAACCGCCGCGGCCAGCAGGTCAGCCGCGCTCGCGGCAGCCACACCCGCAACAAGAAGAACCCCGGCAAGCGCACGCACCAGGGCGGCTGAGCCGGCCTGCCTCCGGTCCATCGCATTTCCGGGTGATCACTTTGGCGGGTGATCGCCTCGGGGGGAGTGACCACCTTGGCAGGTGATTGCCTTTTCGCACTGCCGCCTTTCCAGGCCACAGCCGGTCGAGGCTACAGCCATGCCGCACGGCCACCTTTGCGCGCTGCTGCCTCCTTGCAGGAGCCCGGCCTTCCGGGCGATTCGCAATGGTGGGCCAGCACTTCTTCACTCGGCGCATCGGCCGGAGGGCTGGGCAGCCAGGAGAACCGGAGCGTGGTTCCGCCGCGTTGGGCGCCCAGCCCCGGGATTCACCTGCCCACGGGCGGGTGGTGTCCCCGGAGCCTCACATGTTGCGCCGGTACTGGCCGCCCACCTCGAAGAGGGCGCTGGTGATCTGGCCGAGCGAACACACGCGGACGGCCTCCATGAGCACCTCGAACACGTTGGCGTTGTCCATCACGGCCTGCTTCAGCCGCGCCAGCATGGCCGGCGCCTGCTGGGCGTTGCGGGCATGGAAGTCCTGCAGGCGCTGGAGCTGGCTCTGCTTTTCCTCTTCGGTCGAGCGGGCAAGTTCCAGCTTTTCGGGGATGGGGTCGCCCTTGGGGTTGCGGAAGGTGTTCACGCCGATGATGGGCAAATCGCCCGTGTGCTTGAGCATCTCGTAGTGCATGCTCTCGTCCTGGATGCGGCCCCTCTGGTAGCCCGTTTCCATGGCGCCCAGCACGCCGCCGCGCTCGGCGATGCGCTCGAACTCGGCGAGCACGGCTTCTTCCACCAGTTCGGTGAGTTCCTCGATGATGAACGCGCCCTGGCTCGGGTTCTCGTTCTTGGCCAGGCCCCACTCGCGGTTGATGATCAGCTGGATGGCCAGGGCGCGGCGCACCGTGTCCTCGGTGGACGTGGTGATGGCCTCGTCGAACGCGTTGGTGTGCAGGCTGTTGCAGTTGTCGTAGATGGCAATGAGCGCCTGCAGCGTGGTGCGGATGTCGTTGAACTGGATCTCCTGCGCGTGCAGGCTGCGGCCCGAGGTCTGGATGTGGTACTTGAGCTTCTGGGACCGCTCATTGGCGCCGTACTTCTCCTTCATGGCCACGGCCCAGATGCGGCGCGCCACGCGGCCCATCACGGTGTACTCCGGGTCCATGCCGTTGGAGAAGAAGAAGGACAGGTTGGGCGCGAAGTCGTCGATGTGCATGCCCCGCGCGAGATACGCCTCCACGAAGGTGAAGCCGTTGGACAGTGTGAAGGCCAGCTGGCTGATGGGGTTGGCCCCGGCCTCGGCGATGTGGTAGCCCGAGATGGACACCGAGTAGAAGTTGCGCACGTCGTGGTGCACGAAGTATTCGGCGATGTCGCCCATCACCTTGAGCGAGAACTCGGTGGAGAAGATGCAGGTGTTCTGGCCCTGGTCTTCCTTGAGGATGTCGGCCTGCACCGTCCCGCGCACATTGGCCAGCACCCATTCGCGGATCTTGGCCGCTTCGGTGTCGGTGGGCTCGCGGCCGTTCTCGGCCTTGAACTTTTCGATGTTCTGGTCGATGGCGGTGTTCATGAACATCGCCAGGATCGAGGGCGCCGGGCCGTTGATGGTCATGGACACCGAGGTGCTCGGGTTGCACAGGTCAAAGCCTGAATACAGCACCTTCATGTCATCGAGCGTGGCCACGCTCACGCCGGAGTTGCCCACCTTGCCGTAGATGTCGGGCCGCA
>CAYVGD010000238.1:0-4719 GCA_964450095.1 uncultured Polaromonas sp. | reverse complement strand
TCGGCCGCCAGCTCGAGGTTGGTGGTGCGGATCTCGTCGACGTAGCTCAGGTACTGGCGGGTCACCGCCGCCATGGGAATGTCGAGGATGTTGAAGTTCTGCTTGCGGATGAGGTAGAGCAGCAGGTCCAGCGGGCCTTCGAAGGCCTCCAGGAAGACCTTGAGCGCATCCGGCGGGATGTAGAGGTCCTGCGGCAGCGCAAAGAGCGGCTCACCGTAGAGCCGGGCCAGCGCCACCTGGTCCACCACCTCGGGCATCGCGGGCACGGCCGGGGCATCCGCGCTGCCCGTGGCCAAGGAGGGAAGCAGGGTCAGCTCGGTGGGGGCCGGGCCTTCGGCCGACGCTGCCTCCTGGCCGGCGGCCTGCGGCGGATCGGTCTCGGGGCGGGCGTCGGGCTGGAGGGGGTTCACGGGCGGGACCGCAAAAGGCTGGACAAAGCGGGCCGGCGCGGTGCCTGCGGGCGCTTACTGGCTGTTGGTGTGGCCCGAGGTCTGGTAGACGTAGGGCCTTTGCGGCACGCGGGCCTCGCGGAAATCCTGCTGCTCGCTGCGGTCGAGCTTCTTGTCCCACCAGATCGAGCGGCCCTGGCGCTGCTCGGCTTCCAGCGTGGGCTTGCTGGTCTTGAGTTCGGTGATGAACTGCGTGATGCCGGAGGTGTAGTCGGGGCGGCGGAAGATGGGCATGGCTGCAAGCTGGTGGTGTGGACGCGACTTAGGATTTTAGGCGATGGGCTGCCCGGGGCCGCCGGCCGGCCGCAGCTTGTCCAGAAAACCGGCGCGCTGCATCACCTCCAGCGCTTCACCCTGGGCACCGATGAGCTCCAGGTGGCCGCCTCGCGCCTGCGCGGTGCGGTGCAGTTGCTCCAGAAGCTCCAGCCCGGAGCGGTCCAGGGCGTGCAGGTGCGTCAGGTCCAGGCGCAGCAGGAGCGGGCTGCGGTCCGACTCCAGGGCGCTCAGCACCGGGTCGAGCTTGGCCACGGCGCCGAAAAAGAGCGATCCGTGGAGCGCAACCTCCAGCGTTCCCTCGCTGCGGCCGGTCTCCTGCACCCGAAAAAGCGAGCCCATGCGCTGCACGAAAAGCACGCAGGCCAGGATCAGCCCCACCTGGAGCGCCACCGTCAGGTCAAACACCACCGTCAGCGCAAAGGTGCCCAGCATCAAGAGCGCCGAATGCCGGCTGTGGGCTCCCAGGCGCCTGAATTCGTGCCATTCCCCCATGTTCCAGGCCACGGACATCAGCACCCCCGCCAGCACCGCCAGCGGAACGTGCAGGGCCAGAGGCGCGGCCAGCAGCACGACCCCCAGGAGCGTGGCGGCATGCACCAGCCCGGCAATGGGCGATGTGGCTCCGGCGCGCACGTTCGTGACGGTGCGTGCCACCGTGCCCGTGGCCGGCATGCCGCCGAAGAAGGGCACCACCATGTTGGCCAGGCCCTGGGCCATGAGCTCCTGGTTGGGATCGTGGCGCGGCAGGCCCGAGGCCTGGTCGGCCACCCGGGCGCACAGCAGCGATTCGATGGCGCCCAGCACCGCGATCGTCAGCGTCGGCCCGAGCAGCTGGCTGGCGCTTTCCCAGGAAAAAGCAGGCAGCGCCAGGGAAGGAAGCCCCTGGGGAATGCCGCCAAAGCGCGAGCCGATGGTCTCCACGGGCAACTGCATCGCGTAAGCCAGGGCCGAGAGGCTGACCAGCGCCACGATGGGGCCGGGCACCCGCGCGGCCACGCGGGTGGCGTGGTGCAGTTGCACCGCCTCCAGGGAGGGCAGGGCGCGCAGCACGTCATGGGCCAGGCCCCGGCGCGCGGTCGTACCGAACAGCCGCGGCCACACCTGCAGGCCCGCCAGGCAGGCCGCGCCCAGGGCCAGCGCCGCCGGGTTCACGGTGTGCGCGTGGCCCAGGAGCGTCTGCCACTGGCCGAAGAAGTCGGCCGGCATGCGGGCGACCTGCAGGCCCAGGAAGTCCTTGAGTTGCGACAGCGCCACCAGCACGGCGATGCCGTTGGTGAAGCCGATGACGATGCTCACCGGCACGTAGCGCACCAGCGTGCCCAGCCTGAGCAGGCCCATGGCCAGCAGCAGTGCGCCCGCCAGCGCCGTGGCAATCAGCAGGTTGGCCAGGCCATGGCGTTCCACGATGCCGTAGACGACGACGATGAACGCGCCCGCCGGGCCGGCGATCTGCACCGCCGAGCCGCCCAGCGCGGAGACGATGGCGCCGGCCAGGATGGCCGTCCAGATGCCGGCCTCGGGCTGGAGGCCGGAGGCGATCGCAAAGGCCATGGCCAGCGGCAGCGCGACGATGCCCACCGTGAGGCCCGCCCCCAGGTCGCGCAGCAGGCGCTCGCGCGAGTAGCCCTGCAGGGCATCCAGCAGGCGCGGCCGGAAGCGGGCCAGCACGGGCGACGGTGTCGACATGCCGCCAATGTAGCCCCAAGCCCGGGGCGGCCGCCCAGCTCAGCCGCGCGCGCGTTTTCAGGGCTTCTTGTCGGGGATCACCGCATCGGCGGCTGCCCCAACGGCCTTGCCGGCGAT
The DNA here is from genome assembly GCA_964450095.1 of uncultured Polaromonas sp. Taxonomy (GTDB): domain Bacteria; phylum Pseudomonadota; class Gammaproteobacteria; order Burkholderiales; family Burkholderiaceae_C; genus Polaromonas. The sequence continues at coordinate 2,191 of CAYVGD010000238.1, read as the reverse complement.
GCGGGCGGTACCGATCGCCGCGTCGGCGGCCAGGCCCACGGTGCCCACGGCCACCGAAGCGGCGGTGTCTACCACGGCCAGCACGGTGCAGCCCGACAGGCCCAGGCAGGCCGCGCACAGCGCTGCCCCCAGCGCCGCGGACCGGGCCGCGCGGACCCCCAGGACGTTCACGGCAGTCAGGGCTTTCATGGTCGGGTTCCGGTCGGGGAGGGAGTCAGCGAAAGGGTCAGCGAAAGAGTCAGCGAAAGGGTTGGCAAGAAGGCCAGGCATCAATGGATGCGCATGCCCGGCTGCGCGCCATCGCGCGGCTCGAGCACGTAGATTCCGGGCTGGGCTTTTTCGTCGGCGTGGCTGGCGGCCAGCACCATGCCTTCGCTGACGCCGAACTTCATCTTGCGAGGCGCCAGGTTGGCCACCATCACGGTGAGCTTGCCGCGCAGGTCTTGGGGCTTGTACATGCTGGCGATGCCGGAGAACACGTTGCGAAGGCGTCCTTCGCCCACGTCCAGCGACAGGCGCAGCAGCTTGGTCGAGCCCTCGACCGGCTCGCATTCCACGATGCGGGCGATGCGCAGGTCGATCTTGGCGAAGTCGTCGATCGTGATGACCGGTGCGATCTCCTCGCCGCCGGGCACCATCTTCTCGGGCTCGGGCGCGGCCGGGGGTTCGAAGAGCGCACTGAGCTGCTCGGGCGCCACCCGCTGCATCAGGTGCTGGTAGGGCGCGATGGCGGCCACGTCCTGCGCATCGTTCCAGCGGTCGAGCTGCAGGCCCGTGAGCTTTTCCACCTCGACAGCCAGCGCCGGCAGCACCGGGGCCAGGTAGCGGCTGAGCACGGTGAAGGCGTTGATCAGCACCGAGCACACCTGGTGCAGTTTCTCGTTGTGGGCCGCGTCCTTGGCCAGCTCCCAGGGCTTGTTCTGGTCCACGTAGGCGTTGACCTGGTCGGCCAGGGCCATGACCTCGCGGGTGGCCTTGCCATATTCGCGGCTGCCGTAGTGTTCGGCAATGCCGTTGCCGGCGGCCTTGAGGGCCTGCAGGAGTTCGGCACCCTGAGCGTCAAATCGCTGGGTCAACTGGCCGCCAAAGCGCTTGGTCAGGAAACCGGCCGCGCGGCTGGCGATGTTGATGTACTTGCCAACGAGGTCGGAGTTCACGCGCAGCATGAAGTCCTCGGCGTTGAAGTCCACGTCCTCGTTGCGGGCGCTGAGCTTGGCGGCCAGGTAGTAGCGCAGCCACTCGGGGTTCATGCCCAGGCTCAGGTACTTGAGCGGATCCAGCCCGGTGCCGCGGCTCTTGCTCATCTTCTCGCCGTTGTTCACGGTTAGGAACCCGTGCACATGCACGGCCGTGGGCGTTTTGCGGCCCGAGAAATGCAGCATGGCCGGCCAGAACAGCGTGTGGAAGGTGATGATGTCCTTGCCGATGAAGTGGTGCTGCTCCACCGCCGGGTCGGCCATGAAGGCGTCGAAGTCGCGGCCGGTCTTGGCGAAGTGGTTCTTGAGCGAGGCCAGGTAGCCGATGGGTGCGTCCAGCCACACATAGAAGTACTTGCCTGGCGCACCCGGGATCTCGATGCCGAAGTAGGGCGCATCGCGCGAGATGTCCCAGTCGCCCATCTTGGGCTTGCCGTCCTCGCCGGGGGCGATCCACTCGGTGATCTTGTTCAGCACCTCGGGCTGCACCGCACCGCTGGTGGTCCAGTCCTTGAGGAAGGCGATGCAGCGCGCGTCCGAGAGCTTGAAGAAAAAGTGCTCGGAGTTCCGAAGCACGGGCGTGGCGCCCGAAAGCGCTGAATACGGGTTCTTCAGCTCGGTGGGCGCATACACCGCGCCGCAGCTTTCGCAGTTGTCGCCGTACTGGTCTTTCGCGCCGCACTTGGGGCATTCACCTTTGATGAAGCGGTCGGGCAGGAACATGTTCTTCTCGGGGTCGAAGAACTGTTCAATGGTGCGGGTCTCGATCAGCCCGGCTTTTTGGAGGTCCAGGTAAATCTGCTGGGCCAGTTCGTGGTTCTCGGGGCCGTCGGTGGAATGCCAGTTGTCAAAGGCGATGTGGAAGCCGTCCAGGTAGGGCTTGCGGCCGGCGGCGATGCCCGCCACGAACTGCTGAGGTGTCACGCCGGCCTTTTCGGCCGCGATCATGATGGGCGCGCCGTGCGCGTCGTCCGCGCAGACGAAGTTCACCTCAT
>CAYVGD010000237.1:0-4766 GCA_964450095.1 uncultured Polaromonas sp. | reverse complement strand
GCCGACCAGATCTTCATCAGCAAGGCCGACCTGGTCTCGCCCGCCGAGCTGGACGCGCTCACCCACCGGCTCAAGCACATGAACCCGCGCGCACCGCAGCAGCGCGTTCACTTCGGTGAGGTGGCGTTGAAGGAGGTGTTCGACCTGCGCGGCTTCAACCTCAACACCAAGCTCGACATCGACCCCGACTTCCTCAAGGAAGGCGGGCACGATCATCACGACCACGACCACGGTGAGCATTGCGACCATCCCTCGCATGCGCACGACCACGACCACGACCACGGTCACGGTCACGGTCATGGCCACCACCATCACCGGGACGACGACGTCAAGAGCTTTGTCTTCCGCGCCGATCGGGCTTTCAACCCGGCCAAGCTCGAGGACTTCCTGGGCGCCATCGTGAATGTCTACGGCCCGCGCATGCTGCGCTACAAGGGCGTGCTGCACATGGACGGCACCGAGCGCAAGGTGATCTTCCAGGGCGTGCACCAGCTCATGGGCAGCGACCTGGGCCCCGCCTGGGCGGCAGGCGAGACGCGGGTGAGCAAGATGGTGTTCATCGGCATCGATTTGCCGCGCGACATCTTCCTGCAGGGCCTGGAGCAGTGCCTGGTTTGAGGGCGGCCTGCGGTCGCCTGCCAGTCTGGCCCGGCAGGCCCTTCGCGGCCCCTGGCGAAGGGGTCCGAAGGGCGGGCCAGAGCGTGTCGTCGGGACGTCAGAGCCTGCCGTTACAATCGCCCGCCGATTCGGACCCCCGGATCGACGCCGCCGGGCCGCAAGGCCCCTCGGGCCGGTGCTTCGGCCGCGGCGCCCCGACGCAAGACAAGCACAACAAAGAGAGGCAGGCCACGGATGATCGGACGGGATCGCGCCGCAACGCCACGGGGTGCAGGCCGGTGAGCCTGACCTTGGCTCTGCGTCCGGCCACGTCTTCCCCTCCCGGGGCCCTATCCTGAGGAGACCCGCGTTGAAAGCCCCAGCCCCCTGCACCGAACGGTCCGCCCTGGCCACCGCGCGACGGCCCACCACGGCTGCCGCTTGCAACCATGCCCAGGCGGCAGGCAAGGCTGCGGCCAAGCCCGCTTCCGGCCGCAGCGCCGCGTCGGCCGCCAAGACCGCCGCGGCACCGGCCCGGCCTGGCGCCAAGAAGGCGTCCGCCAAGGCCGCCAGCAAGCCGGTGCCCCAGGCCGCTAAGTCGACCGCCAAGGCCGCATCGAAAGCCGCACCCAAGGCAGCCGCCAAGCCTGCGGTGAAGGCCCCGGTGAAGGCGGCTGCCAAGGCACCCATCAAGCCCGCCGGCAAGGGCGCAGCGGTCAAGCCCGGGGCCAAAGCTGCAGGCAAGGCCATTGCCAAGGTGCCGGCCAAAGCCGCGCCCAAGGCGTCGTCCAAGACAACTCCCAAGGCAGCCCCCAAGAACCCCCCCAAGGTGGCTTCAAAGGCCGTGGCCAAGGCCCCCGTCAAGGCCGTGGTCAAGGCCCCGGTCAAGGTGGCGGTCAAGCCCCCTGCCAAGTCGCCCGCCCAGGCTGCAGCCGCCCCGTCACGCGCCGCGGCTCAGAACGCTGCCGCCAAGGCTCTCCCCAAGACCTCCGGCAAGACCGCCGCCCAGGCACCGCAGCCGGCCGCAGCGCCGGCTCCCATGGCAGCCGTGCCCGCTCCGGCAGCGGCTGCGCCCACCCTTTCTCCGGTGTTGCCGGCACCCCCGCCGGTGACCCGCAAGACCCGGGGCCGCAGCGCCGCAAATGCGCTGCCTGCCCCCGCGCCCGTCGTGCCCACGCATGCACCTGATGCCGCCAAGGCCAGTTACATGCCGGGCCAGGAGCGCGCCACCGCGCCGCCACCTCCGGTGGCGGCTCCACGCAAGGATCCGAAATTGGCCAACAACTGGAAGAACAAACCCCCCGAGCAACTGACCGACGAAGAAGTCCTGGCCATGCCTGATGCCGAGTACATGAACGATGTTCAGCTCGCCTTCTTCCGCCTGAAGCTTGTCAAGCTCAAGCACGACATCCACAGCAACGCCGGCGAGACCACCGAGCACCTGCGCGAGGACACCGTGGTCGTGCCCGACCCTGCTGACCGCGCCACCATCGAGGAAGAGCATGCGCTGGAACTGCGCACGCGCGACCGCGAGCGCAAGCTGCTCAAGAAGATCGAGCAGTCGATTGCCCGCATCGATGCTGGCGACTACGGCTACTGCGACGAGACCGGCGAGCCCATTGGCGTGGGCCGGCTGATCGCGCGGCCCACGGCCAGCCTGTCGCTGGAGGCGCAGCAGCGCCGCGAGCTTCGGCAGAAGATGTTCGGCGACTGATCGCCGCGCAAGCGAGCCCTTCCCCCGCTGTGGCCCTTCGAGGGCCACAGTCGTTTTCGTGCCTGCTGTCGAGCTTGGCCCGCCAGGCGGGCCATGGCGCGCGCTGCTTGGGTCTAAGTGGTCGCTGTGGGGGCGGGGTTGACTGCTGGAATTCGCTCGACCCAAGCGCAGGTCGGGGCCCTGGCCGGGCTGACCTGATCTCAGGCCTTACACAGCCGGCCTTGCTCCGGCCAGGTCGAACACCTGGCGTGTCGCGGCGTTGCAGATGGCTGCACGCACCGGGCGTGCCTCCCAGTCCTGCGCTTCGATGGCGCGCCGTCGTCCCGCCATCGAAACCCCTGTCCCGCACCGGGTGCGGGAGCCAGGCCTGCTGCAGTTTGCCGCCCGTGCGCGCACTGGCGCCTGACCGTGTGCAAGCGCCGGAGTCCGAGTGCGTGGATACGTAGATGCTTGGATGCATGAACGCGAGAACGCGTCGTGCATTCCGCTTGGCGCTGTCCCCGCAGCCTTTGCTCAATCCATCTTCCAGTGCCTTGCCGACACCGGGTTTCGACAGACTGGGGTCGCGGAATGAAGTAGCGCAGGAGGTGGCGCAGGAGGGCTGCGGCAGACAGGGCGGCAGCCTCGTCCCCCTAAGCCGGCGAGGGTGTCTGCGTTCTCGGCCCATGCCGCGCCAGTGGGACGTCGGTGCACCCGCCTGCCGATCCACGGGCCTGTGGTGTCCCGCCGGTCCCCCTTGGCTCACATGCGGTCCTCGTCTGGCGCGTGCCGGCAGGCGCCGCGCCGCTCCAGACCTCATTTTTTCGATGGTTTGTGTTTTGCCAGGCAAGAGGCAGGTGGCCAGGTGCTTCGCAAGCAGGTTGCCTGTGGCGGCTCACAAAGCACATTCAATGGCGTTTCTAAGTGCTTCATTTTCAAGGGAAAACGTAATTGAAAACGACTGTGAAAATGCCGCTAAGTCCTTGATTTCATTGGAAAATTTTTGTTCTGGAGCGCTTGAATCGCGCAACTTTCCTGCTAAAGTGGTGAAAAGTGCATTTTTGTGGTGAAAAGTGTGATCTGAAGGCTTCAACAGGTGTTCCAAGGCGCGTCATCCATCGTTCTCGATGCCAAGGGTCGGCTGGCTGTGCCGACCCGGCATCGTGACGTCCTGACGGCCACCGCAGCGGGCCAGCTCACCATCACCAAGCACCCGCATGGCTGCCTCATGATCTTTCCCCGCAGCGAGTGGGAGAAGTTCCGTGACCGCATTTCGGCCCTGCCGATGCAGGCCCAGTGGTGGAAGCGCATCTTCCTGGGCAACGCCATGGACGTGGAGATGGATGCCAGCGGCCGCGTGCTGGTGTCGCCCGAGCTGCGCACCGCCGCGGGCATCACCCGTGAGACCGTGCTGCTGGGCATGGGTGGTTATTTCGAGCTGTGGGATGCCACCACCTACGCAGCCCAGGAGGCCGAGCAGATGAAGGGCGAGATGCCCGACGTCTTCAAGGACTTCTCTTTCTGAGAAAGACGGCGGTGCCCGGCGCATGCACACACCTCACCGTCTTGTTGCAAGAAGCGGTCGACGCTCTGCAACCACGCCCGGACGGCCATTACGTCGACGCGACCTTCGGCCGCGGTGGGCATTCACGGCTGATCCTGTCCCGGCTTGGGCCCGAGGGGCGCCTGACGGCGTTCGACAAGGACCCCGAGGCGATCGCCGAGGCCCAGCGTCTGGCCGATGCGCGCCTGGTCATCCGGCACCAGGGCTTTGCGCACCTGGACGAATTGCAGCCCGGCTCGGTCGATGGCCTGCTCATGGACCTGGGCGTGAGTTCCCCGCAGCTGGACGATGCCAGCCGCGGCTTTTCCTTTCGCCACGACGGCCCCCTGGACATGCGCATGGATCCCACCCGGGGACAGAGCGTGGCCCAGTGGCTGGCGGGCGCATCGGTGCAACACATGACGGAGGTCATCCGTGACTATGGCGAAGAACGGTTTGCTGGGTCGATTGCAAAGGCGATTGATCGTCGGCGGCAGGAACGGGGGGCTCTTGGAAGCACCGCCGAGCTGGCCGAAGTCGTGGCTGGCGCGGTCAAAACCCGCGAACCGGGCAAGGACCCTGCAACGCGCACATTTCAGGCTTTTCGGATTTTCATCAACGCCGAGCTTGAGGAACTGCGGCAGGCGCTGAACGCGAGCCTGTCCCTTCTCAAGCCCCAGGGCCGCCTGGTCGTGATCAGCTTCCACTCCCTCGAAGACCGCATCGTCAAGCAGTTCATCGCCGCGCATTCTCGCGAGGTGGTGGACCGGCGTGCCCCGTTCGCGCCGCCTGCGCCCATGCGGCTGCGCGCCCTCGGGCGCGTCATGCCTTCGGCCGAGGAGGTGGCGGCCAACCCCCGCGCGCGCAGCGCCGTCATGCGCGTGGCCGAGCGCACGGAGGCGGCCTGATGCGTCTGAACCTGCTGCTCACCCT
>CAYVGD010000236.1:0-4867 GCA_964450095.1 uncultured Polaromonas sp. | reverse complement strand
GTGACGGCGCCTTACTCGTACACGATGTGCGCCAGGCCCTTGTCGGCCTGCGCCATCCAGCTGGCCAGCGCCGCGTCGCTCGGGTAGAACCGCGCGGCCTCTCCCAACTGCACGTCGGCCGTGGCGCCTTCGCGGAACACCGACAGCCGCACCGCCAGGCCACGCACCAGTTCGCCCTGCTCGGTCTCCAGCCGCCTGGGCGGGAAGTCGCGCACCAGGCGCGCGATGTCCGGCGAACTGCCGTTGACCGCCACGCGCAGGTATTTGCCAAAGCGGCAGCGCGCAGCCTCCAGGTCCCAGACCTGCTGCACCTTGAACCGGAAACCACCGGAGAAGCGGTCAGGCTGCAGCAGGCCCTGCGCGATCACCAGTTCGTCGTCCTTGAACAGGTGGCGGTTGGCGTTGTAGAGGTTTTCGTCAGCCGTGGCCTCGATGGCGGCGGTCTTGTCGTCGAGCTTGAAAATCGCCACCTTGCCGCGCTGGCCGTTGATCACGCGCAAATCCGTGACGATGGCCGCCACCAGCTGCGGCTCTCGCGAGTCGATCAGATCCTCGATCTTGCGCCGGGCGAACTGCCGCACCTCCTGCTCCACCTCATCGAAGAGGTGGCCCGAGAGGTAAAAACCGATGGCGGTTTTCTCATGCGTGAGTCGGGTCTTCACGCCCCAGGGCGTGGCATCCACCAGGGGCGGCTCCTGCGTGCTGGCAGCGTGCGGATCCATGTCGAACAGGCCGCCCTGGTTGGCATTGGCCTGCGTGGTGGCGGCAAACTCGAAGGCCAGGTCGATGGAGGCCAAAAGCGCTGCGCGGTTGCGCTGCAGGTTGTCAAAAGCGCCGGCCTTGATGAGGGCCTCGACCGTGCGCTTGTTCAGGCGCGACTTGTCCACCCGCACGCAGAAGTCGAACAGCGAGGTGAAGGGGCCGCCTTCGGTGCGCGCGGCCACGATGGCTGCGATCGCCTGCTCGCCCGTGCCCTTCACGGCGCCCAGGCCGTAGCGGATGGAGCTGTCGGTGATGGGCTCGAAACGGTAGTTGCCGCGATTGACATCGGGTGCCTCGAAGGCGATGCCCATCTTCAGCGCGTCGGCATGGAGCACCTTGAGCTTGTCGGTGTCGTCCATCTCCACCGTCATGTTGGCGCAGAAGAATTCGGCCGTGTAGTGCACCTTCAGCCAGGCGGTGTGGTAGGCCAGCAGCGAGTACGCGGCGGCGTGCGACTTGTTGAAGCCGTAGCCCGCGAACTTCTCCATCAGGTCGAACACCTCGTCGGCCTTTTTTTCGTCAATGCCTTTTTCGGCCGCGCCCTTGCGGAAGATCTGCCGGTGCTCGGCCATCTCCTCGGCTTTTTTCTTGCCCATCGCACGGCGCAGCAGGTCCGCGCCGCCCAGGCTGTAGCCGCCCAGCACCTGTGCGGTCTGCATCACCTGCTCCTGGTAGACCATGATGCCGTAGGTCTCGGCCAGCACGGGCTCGACCAGCGGGTGCGGGTACTCCACCACCTCGCGCCCGTGCTTGCGGGCCACGAAGCTGGGGATCAGGTCCATGGGGCCGGGCCGGTACAGCGCGTTCAGGGCGATCAGGTCTTCCAGGCGCGTGGGCTTGGCGTCCTTGAGCATGCGCTGCATGCCCGTGCTTTCAAACTGGAACACAGCCTCGGTGCGGCCTTCCTGGAACAGCTTGTAGGTGCGCGCGTCGTCCAGCGGGATGTTCTCGAACGAAAAATCTTCCTGGCCCTTGTGGCGCTTCATGATGAACTCGCGCGCAATCTCCAGGATGGTGAGCGTGGCCAGTCCCAGGAAGTCGAACTTCACGAGGCCAATGGCCTCCACGTCGTCCTTGTCGTACTGGCTCACCGCCGCATTGCTCCCCGGCTGGGCATAGAGCGGGCAGAAGTCGGTGAGCTTGCCCGGGGCGATCAGCACGCCGCCAGCGTGCATGCCCACGTTGCGGGTCATGCCCTCGAGCTTTTGCGCCAGCTCGATCAGCGTGCGCACCTCGTCCTCTTTCTGCAGCCGCTCGGCGAGGATGGGCTCCATCTCGATGGCGTAGTTGTTCTTGTCGCCTTCCTTCTTGGGGCTGGGCGGGTACTGCAGGGTCACGCTCATGCCCGGCTTGTTCGGGATGAGCTTGGAGATACCGTCGCAGAAGCCGTAGGAAAAATCGAGCACGCGGCCCACGTCGCGGATGGCCGCGCGCGCGGCCATGGTGCCGAAGGTGGCGATCTGGCTGACGGCGGCATGGCCGTACTTGGCCTTGACGTAGTCGATCACCCGGTCGCGGTTGGCCTGGCAGAAGTCGATGTCGAAGTCGGGCATGGACACCCGCTCCGGGTTCAGGAAGCGCTCGAACAGCAGGTTGTATTGCAGCGGGTCCAGGTCGGTGATCTTCAGCGCATACGCCACCAGCGAGCCGGCACCCGAGCCCCGGCCCGGACCCACCGGGCAACCGTTGTTCTTGGCCCAGTTGATGAAGTCGCCCACGATCAGGAAGTAACCGGGGAAACCCATCTTCAGGATCACCTCGATCTCGAACTCCAGCCGCTCGACGTAGCGTGGCCGCTGCGCATCGCGCTCGGCGTCCTGGGGGTAGAGCTTGTGAAGCCGCTCCTCCAGGCCCTCAAAGGACGCCTGGCGGAAATACTTGTCGATGGCCATGGGCACGCCGCCTTCGAGCGGCGTGGGGTAGTTGGGCAGCTGCGGCCGGCCCAACTCCAGCGTGAGGCTGCAGCGCTTGGCGATTTCGACCGTGTTGGTCAGCGCCGAGGGAATGTCGGCGAAAAGCTCGGCCATCTGCGCCTGGGTCTTGAAGTACTGCTCGCGCGTGAACTTGCGCACACGGCGGGCGTTGCCCAGGATCTCGCCTTCGGAAATGCACACCCGCGCCTCGTGCGCCTCGTAGTCGTCGGCGCCCAGGAACTGCACCGGGTGGGTGGCCACCACCGGCAGCTTCAGCCGCGCCGCCAGTTGCACCGCGGCAACCACGTGCCGCTCATCCTCGGGGCGGCCTGCGCGCTGCAGTTCCAGGTAGAACCGGTGCGGGAACAGCCCGGCCAGTTGCAGCGCCACATCGGCGGCGCGCGCCTCGTCGCCCTGCACGAGGGCCTGGCCCACGGCGCCCGACTGGGCCCCCGACAGCGCGATCAGCCCCTCGCCCAGTTCCCTGAGCCATTCGAGCTGGATGACGGCCTGCTCGCGCTGGACATTGCGCGTCCATGCGCGGGAGAGCAGTTCGCAGAGGTTGAGGTAGCCGCGCGGGTTCTGCACCAGCAGCAACAGGCGCACCGGCGGCGCGCCACCCTCCTTGGCGGGGGCCTCCGTCCACACGTCGGCACCGATCAGCGGCTTGACACCCTTGCCGCGCGTTTCCTTGTAGAACTTGACCGCACCGAAAAGGTTGCTCAGGTCGGTGATGGCCAGCGCGGGCTGCCTGTCCTCGGCGGCGCTGGAGACGAGTTCATCGATGCGGTTGGTGCCGTCGAGCACCGAGAACTCGGTGTGGATGCGCAGGTGGACAAACATGAGCTCGATTGTAGGCGGCGCCCCCCGCCCGAACCCCTGGTTCGCGGGCTGCGCCGACCCATGCGGGCGCCTCCGTCCCGCAGGCTCGAAAGCGGCCCGGTGCAAGGCTGGGCCCATGAATGCCCCGCTCCATGGACGCGCCCTGGCACCCAGCACGGCCGAGGGCCTGCCGCAGCGGCTGCAGCGTGTGCGCCAGCACACGCTCGAGCGCGTGGCGGGGCTTTCCGCCGAGGACTGCCAGGTCCAGTCCATGCCCGATGCCAGCCCAGCGAAATGGCACCTGGCGCACACCACCTGGTTTTTTGAAACCCTGGTGCTCGAGCCCCACGAGCCGGGCTTCCAGCCCTTCGATGCGCGCTTTCGAGAGCTGTTCAACAGCTACTACCAGGGCCTGGGGCCCCAGCATCCCCGGCCGCAGCGCGGCCTGGTCACACGGCCGGCACTGACCGAGGTGCTGGCCTACCGGGCCCAGGTCGATGAAAGGCTGCTCAAGCTGCTGGCCACACCCCAGCCTGCGGCCTTGCAGGCCCTGGTGCGCCTGGGCCTGGCCCATGAAGAGCAACACCAGGAACTGCTGCTGACCGACCTCCTGCACGCCTTTTTTCACCAGCCCGGGCGCCCCGCCCTGCGCCCGGACCAGGCAGCCCCCGCCCCCCAAGCCCAGCCCCTGCAATGGCTGCCGCAACCGGGCGGCCTGGTCTGGCAGGGCCGGCATGCAGCGCTGGATGGCGATTTCGGCTTCGACAACGAAAGCCTACGCCACCGGGTGTGGCTGGCACCGCACGAGATCGCCAGCCGCCTGGTGACCCAGCAGGAGTACCTGCAGTTCATGGCCGAGGGCGGCTACCAGCGCCCCGACCTGTGGCTGTCGCTGGGCTGGGAATGGCTGCAAGCCCGCCAGGCCCGCGCGCCCCTGTACTGGCGGGCGGTGCCCGATGGCGATGCCGCCGCCCCTTCAGGCTGGCGCACCTGGGGCCTGGGCGGCGAGCAGGCACTTGAGCCGCATGCGCCGGTGTGCCACCTGAACTTCTTCGAGGCCGATGCCTGCGCGCGCTGGGCAGGCGCCCGGCTGCCCACCGAGCAGGAATGGGAGCACGCGGCACGCACGGGAGAGTTGGCGCAGGCGCATGGGCAGGTCTGGCAATGGACCGCCTCGGCCTACGCGCCCTACCCGGGCTTTCGGCCCTGGGCGGGCGCGGTGGGCGAATACAACGCCAAGTTCATGTGCCAGCAGTCGGTGCTGCGCGGAAGCTCGGTGGCCACGCCGGCAGGCCACGCACGAGACAGCTACCGGAACTTCTTCCCGCCCGAGGCGCAGTGGCAGTTCACCGGCCTGCGCCTGGCTCGTG
>CAYVGD010000235.1:1254-4881 GCA_964450095.1 uncultured Polaromonas sp. | reverse complement strand
GCAATACCACGATCCCAGCCAGGCGGGATTTTTCTCTCTTCTTCTGGGGACGCCGAGCGGAAAGCGACAGGATAGCTATCGGCTATCGCAGATGCCTGCTGTCCTCTCGATGCTCAATCCACATCAAGACACATGGTTGTCTCAGGCTGAGTTTTCTCGTCCGTGTCGTCGCGTGGCTCACATACTGCGGCTGGGCCTGCTATTCACTGATCTGGACACCTACCGAGTGCCAGACTTGAGTGGCCGAACGCCAGAGCAACTGGCAGCCTCAGTGCTGTATCACTGTGCTGATGAAGGGCTTCCTACCCCCTCCCTACTCGTATTCAGTGGCCGTGGCATTCAGGCCAAGTGGTTCCTAGAGCGGCCATTGCCACGACAAGCCCTCCCTCGCTGGAACGCTTGCCAGCGCTTTCTTGTTGACCGACTGGCTGCACTGGGAGCAGATCCAGCAGCCAAGGATGCCAGCCGGGTGCTGCGCTTGGTCAACACAGTGAACAGCAAGAGCGGCGAGATCTGCCGCGTTGTGCATGTAGAACCCGGTCCAGATGGCCAGCCAATACGCTACTCGTTCGAGTATCTCACCGAGATGTTGCTGCCGGTAGCTCGCTGGGAGATCGAACAGCAGCGGCTGGAGCGACAACAGCGGCTTGAACGTCGGCAGAAACTCCAGCTTGTCGCTGGGAGAAACACCAGCAACCTGCGAGTGTTTTCCGGGCGTCAGCTCGCCTGGGATCGCCTGGAAGACTTACGACTGCTGCTGGAGTTGCGAGGAGGCGCCAGCGAAGGAGAGCGCATGCAGCACCTCTTCTGGCGGCTCAACTTCCTATTGCTGTCCGGTGCTACGAACAGTCGCGCGATGTATCACGAGGCCGTCTGCCTGGCCCGTGAGCTCGATCCTTCCTGGGGATACAGCAGCAAGGAGCTGATGACGCTCTATGCGAAGGCCAAGCAGTTCGAGGCCGGTGAGAAGGTCGAATTCGGCGGCCGGCAGTATCCACCGCTCTATACCCCGAAGAACGACACGCTCATCAACCTGTTTCAGATCACGGACCATGAGCAGAGCCAGCTACGTACCCTCATAAGCAAGAAGGAGGCAGCTGAACGCCATCGTGTGCGCGAACAGGCCCGCAGACGGGCTGCAGGCGCTATAGATCGCGCCACCTATGAGGCGAACTCCCTGAGCCGACAGAAACCCTGGGAAGCCTTGGGCATGAGCCGTGCCAGTTGGTACAGGGCAGGAAAGCCAGCCGCCAACGTCGAGACAGCTCCATGCGTATTACAGGCTGAAAACCTCAGCATCGAAGGGCGAGACAAGTGCGTGCGTATTACTAATGGCGAAGCCCTTTTTGGTTGATTTGCTGCGGCGAAGCCGCAACCTTTTTGGCGAGCGCGGGCGCCTTTCATGGCGCCCTGCACGCGAGCAGCGCGTCAGCCAGCATAAGGCGGACGCCCTTCCGGCTTGGGGATGCTATGGCTGTTGTATTGCCTATTGTCCTTCTTGATTACGTTACATAACCAAGCTACGGTGCTCCTCATCCTATCCACCGATGATCGGTAGCCACGATGAATGAGCACGATGAGCGATCTTCCAAGCCCTTGCCGGCGATCAGTGCTGAAGAAGAGGCACGCATCCTGAAGCGGATGGCGAGAATCCGTGCTGAGCAGGAGGGTAAGCCGCTGCATGGTGGCCAGCGACCGGGTGCGGGACGTAATCCCAATGGGTTGGTTTCGGCGAAAAAGGTGATGCGCGTGCCGGAGGCGTATGAGGGTGTGATCCGTGCGTTGATCACGCACCTGGATGCGACTTCGCAGTACGGGCGTCACTACGACCCGATCTGCAGTGAGCCGGTGTTCTTCCGCTCACTGCACGACCGGGCGCAGTTCGTGAGTTTCACGGTGGCGCCATTGCGGATGAAGGTCTGATCCGATCAGCCTGCCTGGCGGGCCATGGCCTGGACCACACCCAGTGTCATGCGGCAGTCGGCCAGGGCCCGGTGTGCGCCGGCGACGGCGATGCCTTGCTGTTCGCAGGCCTTGCTGAGGCTCTGCCAGCGGCGACTGCCGTAGAAGCGGCTGTACTCGAGCATGGCGCAATGGGCCACGGTGGCGTTGGCCAGTCGTGTCTGGGTGCCGCGGCGTTCCTGGACAGCGGGCCAGGGTAGCCGGTGCTGCGCGGCCACCTGGGTGAGCATGCGCAGGTCGAACTCGGCGTTGTAGATCACCAGCTCCCTTCCCTGGATGAGGCTGAGCAGTTGCTCATGCACCTCGGGCCAGCGCGGTGCCCGGGCGACCATGGTGTTGCTGATGCCGTGGATGCGTGTCAGGGCGGCAGGGATCGGCTGCTCGGGGCGGATCAGGGTATCCAGCACCGGCTGGCCATGCCGGTCGATCAGGGTGAGTTCGACGATTTCCGCGCCGGCGTGCAGGCCGGTGGTCTCGGTGTCGAGGAACAGGGCGTCCTGTTCCAGCCAGCGGCGGGCTACCGCGGCGGCTTCCTGGCAAGTGGACATCAGCGGCGCTCCTGTTGCAGGGCTTTCAGCGTGCCGCGCAGCTCGGCGGCGGCCGCGGCTTCCTGGCGGGCTTCTTCGCGGGCTTCCTTGGCTGACTGGCGGGCCTCCTCAATCTCGCGGGCGGCGCCGTCGAGGCGTGCCTGGGCGGCTTGCAGGTGGACACGGCCGTCTTCGGCCTCCTTGCGGGCTTTCTCCAGTTCACGGCGCAGTTCGGCGTGGGCCAGGGTGTCCTGCTCATGCTGCTGCAGGGCGGCCAGTAGCTGGCCGTTGGCGGTGGCTTCGCGCTCGCGGGCGGTCTGTCCGTCCTGGCGGGCCTGCTGCAGCTGTTCACCCAGCTCCCGCTCGCGCCGCTCGGCGGCCTGGGCATCGAGCGCGTGCTGCTGCAGGGCGGCCTGCAGCTGGCTGCCGGTCGCGGCTTCGCGCTCGCGCGAGGCTTGCAGGTCGGCCTGGGCTTTTTCCAGCTGACGCTGCAGCGCCGTTTCGCGCTCGCCGGCGGCGCGGATCTCCTTTTCGGCGGCGGCCGCGCGTTCCTTCACCTGGGCCAGCTCCAGGGCCATGGCCTGGGTACGGCTCTTCTCCGCCGCCAGCGTCTCGCTGAGTGCCTGGTGATGCGCCTGGGCGGCCTCCAGCTGTCCTTCCATCTCGTCGACGGCGGTCGAGGCGTCGGCCAGCTCACGTTCCATCTGCTCGCGTTGCTCGCCGGTGCTGCGCACCAGCTCGGCGACCCGCCGCTCGGCGGCTTTCACCGCCCGGTCGTTGAGTTCGACGGCGAGGCGGGCCAGGCGCTCGATGAGGGCTTCGCTGTCGGCCTTGAGCTGTTCGGCGACCTCGATCGGCAGCTCGGCGACCGGCTCGGCCTGGGCGACGGCCTGGCTGGTCACGTGTTCTTCCCAGATCTGCTTGAGTCGGTTGGCATTGCCGCCGCCCAGGCGCTGTCGCAGGGCGAAGCCGGTGACGTTGCGACCGGCGGCCTGCAGGGCCTGGCCGGCTTCGATGATCTGGTCGGAGGTGATATCGGCTGGACGCATGGGGTTGACCTCGCTGAGAGCCCCCTATACTAGCAACAAACAAACAAACAAACAAACAAACAAACAAACAAACAAACAAACAAACAAAC
>CAYVGD010000235.1:0-1154 GCA_964450095.1 uncultured Polaromonas sp. | reverse complement strand
AACAAACAAACAAACAAACAAACAAACAAACAAACAAACAAACAAACAAACAAACGCCGGTATTTCCCCCCGCCAACGGCGGCTGTGGGGGTGAGCGATGCAGCTCCCTCCCGGCGGCATGGCCGATGAGCGGGGCGGCGCGTATGCTGCGCCGGTTTTTTGCCATCCTGGATGGCGACCGTCACAGGATGTCAGCATGCCGCCGGATTCCCTCGCTTCTACCCCCGACGCCACCTCGGCTTTTTGCACCCGCCGCTGCCAGTGGGTGCTCAGCGGCCTGCTCCTGCTACTCGGCCTGGGCCTGACCGTGCTGATCGCCACACGCCTGCAGGACCACGAGCAGCTGCTGGCCCGCACCCAGTTCGAGCACCTGGCGCAAGCGCGCCTCGCCCGTCTGCACGAGCGCCTCGACGAGCGCGTGCGTGATCTGGAGTCGGTGCGCTACTTCATGGAGGCCTCGCAGGGGGTCGACCTGCACGAGTTCCGCCACTTCACTGCGCCGCTGCTGCGCGACAATCTGGCGCTGGTCTGGGCGCCGCGCCTGGATCTTTCCGGGAGTGATGCGGCTCAGCGCATGGAGCGCTTCAGTGCCCAGGCCCGGGTCCAGGTCGGCAGCGCCTTCCGGCTGATCGAGGTGGACCCGCTCGGCAATCTCGCGCCGCTGCAGCCACGGGGCATGCACTATCCGCTGCTGTTCGTGCAGAACAGCCAGCTGGCCAATCTGCCGCTCGGGCTGGACCTGGCGTCCCCCGGCCCGCGCCGCGAGGCCATGCTGCGCGCCCTGGCCAGCGACCAGGCGCGGATCAGCCGCAGCGTGCGGCTGGTCGGCCCGGCCCCCGAGGACAGCCAGGGGCTGATCCTGATCGCCCCGGTACGTCCGCTACACAAGCGTCATGCCCACACGGCGGATACCCCGCCAGAGGGTGTGCTGGCCAACGGCATGAGCCTGCGTCAGTTGCTTGAAGACAACGCCGGTGCAGCGCTGCGCGCACAACTGGCGGTGGAGCTGTACGACCTGACCGAGGGGCATGGCAGCGATGCGCCGATCTACCGCGGCGGCCAGGCGGCCGACAGTCCGCTGCACTGGCAGGGGCGCTTGTCGGTCGGCGGCAATACCTATCGCCTCGACGTGCGCCCGACGACCGAGCTGCTGG
>CAYVGD010000234.1:0-4901 GCA_964450095.1 uncultured Polaromonas sp. | reverse complement strand
CATCTCCTTGGGCGGGATCCTAGGCAAGATGACGTTTAGTGAAAAATCAATTTTTCGAGCCTGAATCATTGGTTTCATTCAATGAATAAGGCGCGTGGGCTTCCGGCTCCGCAGGCTGCATGGCCAAAGGATGAGTGGGTTGCATCGCAGCGTCAATGCAGCAACACGACGCGGCACTGCCGTGGAGCGGCATCTCGACATCAGCATCACGGCGAAGCTGCCGCGCGGAAGGATCGGGGCGAGCCTGGCGAGCCCCCGGGGCACACCCTGAGCCCCACCGGGAAATTGCGCCATGTCCTTCGCGCGGCCGGGGGCGCGGATCACTTCCGGGAAACGAGGCGCCACAACCGCGCGCCGCAAGGCTCAGGGGTTACAGCGGTCGCAGCGCGAAGGGTCGGCCAGGGCCGACGTATCCAGCGGCCGCAACTGCTCGAACTGGCAATGGGCGCAGCCCCAGGTCTCTGCCACTGGCAGGCGCGTGGGCAGCCCGCACTGCCTGCAGGCAAGGCCCGGCTGGCGGGACCGAAGCGCAAAGCCCGGCAGCGCGCAGCCCGGGCATGCCGAGCGCAGCTTGGCCAGCAGGTCTTCGCAGGCCTGCACGATCAGCGCCTGCCGCGTGGGGTTGGCGTGGGCGCGCAGGTCGTTCTCGACGAACACCAGGCCTTCGGCCGACTCGGCCCTGCAGGCCTCGAAGGCCTCGCGAAGCGCTGCCTCGTCGGCCAGGCCCTTGTGCACGCGCGCATGCTGTGCATGGTCAGGCCGCAGGCACAGCCGGTGCGAAGGAAACCGTGCCTGTTGTACCAGGGCCTGCAACTCGGGCCAGCTGTGCGCCACCTGGGCCAGGCTCTGGGCGGGCCCTTGGGCCTGGCCCCAGACCTCGATGCCTCGCTCGTCGTCGATCCAAAGCAGCAATTCCGTGTCCCAGGGCATGAAGCCGCTGAACGGATCGGGCCCGAAGGCGCCTTCGCTGGCCAGGCCGATGCGCGCACCGGTGAGCGTCATGCCGGTGCGCGCCTTGAGGCGTGCCGCATCGAGCTGCGAGCCCGGGCGTGCGATTTCTCCGGTGAAGCTGCCCAGCTGGTCGGTGTCGAACGCATCGGTGTGCACCAGCGTGCAGCCAAGCGCCGATTCCAGGGGCGCGCGTAGCAGCGCTTCCTTGCCGTGCTGCGTCAGCAGCGAGACCCGACGGCCGGCGTAGGGCAGTTCGCTCATGCGCGGCAACGCCCCCGGCAGCTTGGGGCTGCGGAAACGGAGAGTTTGTTAGAAAGATACATAATCCGCGGTTAATAATCAGAGCAAAGATTTAATTTAAAGAAAAGACGACCCTCGAAAGAGTGGTTTTTCAAATCAAGGGTGGGCATACCACTCGCAGATCCCGGCAGCGATAGTCTCTTTCAGGAGTTCAGGTTCATGCACATCGGTATTTTGGAGGATGACACCCTGCTGGCTGACCACGTCGCCCAGGTGCTGCAGACGGCAGGCCACACCAGCGCCAAGTTCCCAACTGCCAAGGCTTTCCTGGCCGGCCTGCACCGGCAGACCTTCGACCTGCTGGTGTTCGATTGGGCGCTGCCCGACCAGGACGGCCTCACCGTGCTCAAGCAGGTGCGCACCTCGTTCCAGGCCGACACGCCGGTGATCTTCTTGACTGCCACGCACGACGAGCAGGCCATCGTCAGTGCCCTGGAGGCTGGCGCCGAGGATCACTGCATCAAGCCCCTGCGCCCGAGCGAGTTCCTGGCCCGCGTCGCGGCGCTGCAGCGGCGTGTTTACCCCGTCAAGCCCTCGGTCGGCCCGCAGACGCACCACGGCTACACCTTCGACAGCGTCCAGCGGTACATCCAATGGGACGGCGGCCAGGCCCAGTTCTCGGGCAAGGAGTTTGAACTGGCGCGCTACCTGTTCGCCAACTCCGACCGGTCTTTGTCGCGCGATCGGCTCATGCAGGAAATCTGGGGCCGGGAGGACGATCCCTTTTCCCGCACGCTGGATGTGCACATCTCCCGCATCCGCTCCCGCCTGGGCCTGGGCGGCCAATCGCCGCTGCGCCTGCGCTCCATTCACGGGTTCGGGTACCAGCTCATCACCTACGCGGCCACCGTACCGGCCGACCCGGCGAACGAGTGAACCCTGGCGACAGGGCGTGCGGCTCATGGCGCCTCGTGCTGGGTCCTTCCCACGCCGGCGCTGGTCGCTGCCCCGCGTTGTGCCGTCCTGAGAAAGCCTCAGCCTGATTTGCGGAGCTGGCCGGCGTCGATCGGCAGGCTCACCGGCCGGCTCATGATCTCCAGCAGGATGATCGCGCGCTGCTCGGCGTCGGTGGTCTGGTAGATGGCCTCGATACCGGCGAACGGCCCCTGCGTCACCACCACACTGTCACCCGCGCTGAACAGCGCCTGGGCAGGCGCATCCTGCTCCCTGCTTTGCAGCAGCTCTACCAGCCGTTCGTCGGCGCGGGCTGGCTGGCTGCCGAAGTGCACCAGGCGGCTCACGCCGAGCGTTGATCGGATGGGCGCCCAGCTCAGTCCTGCACCGCTGGTGTCCAGTTGCACGAAGAGGTAGCGCGGGAACATGGCCTCGCGAACCCACTGCGCCTTGTTGCGGCGGATTTTTTCCACCGTCAACCGGGGCAGGTAGGCGGCGTAGCCCTGCCGCTCGAGGTTCTCCAGCGCCACCTCTTCCTGGCGGGGCTTGGTGTGCACCAGGTACCACGACAGGGCCGACGGGGTCGCACCCTCCGGGCTGCCGGCGGGGTGGATGCTTCGATTTTCTTGCAGGGCCATGAAGATGAGCTGCTCTGTGCGTCAAACGGGTGGGCATAATCGCGCGGCGCTCAGGAAATCTTCTTTTTTCTTTGCCTGCAGCGCCTTCATACCGACGCGCATTTTCCCGCGTTTCGGCCCTACCTGCCTGACGCCCTACCGCTATGGATCACGCCGATAAATCTCACTTTTTCCGCAACCCTTCGTCCCCGGCGGGCCGCGCCGTGGCGCTGCTGGATGCGCGTTACCTGCGCTGGATCGCCCGCCTCGACGAGCCCGACGAGCAGGGCGCTGCCGAACTGCACCGCGATCGCATCCAGGACCTGCTGTCTCAGGCGCTGCAGCGCGCGGTGGGCCGGGTGTCGCTGCTGCGCAGCTACTGGTACGCCGACACCGACGACCGTGCCGTGGTCAACGACCAGACCCTGCGCCTGCTGCCCTCGGCCGATGCCGACGGCAGCGCCCTGGTGCGACAGCTTTCGGCCGATGTGCAGGCTCTGGCGGCCAGCGGCCGTGTGGACGTGCTGCTCATCGGCAGCGACGACGACCGGCTGCTTCCGGTCATCGACGCGGCCAAGCTCAGCGGCCTGGCCGTGTGCGTACTGGCCGATGAACGCGCCCAGGCCATGCCGCGCCTGATGCAGCAGGACCCGAACTGGGCGCGCCTGCTGCGCGAGGCCGACCGCCGAGTGATCGTGCGCGCCCAGGACCTCGCCCAGACCTTCAAGTCCGGCCTGGCTCGCAGCGGTGACGAGACGCAAGGCGCCGACCTCGAACAGGCGCTGCTGTCCGTGGTGCAGGCCTGGTGGCAGGACCTCACCGACGACGACAAGGATGGCTTGCGCGAGGAGCTGCCCGACGTGCGCGGCCTGCCGCCCGAGGTGGACCGGGACCTGCTGCTGCGTGGCAAGAACGCCATGGGCCGCGCGCTCAACTTCAACGAAAAGCGCGCCATGCGCACGCTGGCCCGCGACGTGGCGCTGGGCACGCCCGGCCAGCCGCAGGCCCAGCAGCCGGCTGGCGAGCCGGTCGACGACTGACCTGCAGCCGCCGCCCGTTGCGCCAGCGCATGCGCAGACCCTGCCGATGAGCTGTGGCGCAGAATCCCTCCCACGGTAAGCTTGCCCTGGCCTGCGCGCCGCCGCAGGCTGTGCATCCTCGCGCCCGGCAGGGGCCTGCCCGGCCGCTTTCACTTTCTCTATGAAGCCGCCTGAACAACCGCTCAACGAGACGCAGCGCCTGCACCGCCTGCACAGCCTGGGCCTGTTGGACACCGCCGCCGAGGCGGTGCTCGACGGCTTCACGCAGTTGGCCGCATCGGTCAGCGGCATGCCGGTGGCGCTGATTTCGCTGATCGACCATGACCGCCAGTGGTGGAAGTCGGCCATCGGCCTGCCCCAGGGGGCAGGCACGCCTCGTGACCTGTCCTTCTGTGGCCATGCGATCGCGGGTGGCGAAGGGCTGTTCGAGGTCGAGGACGCCACGCGCGATGCCCGCTTCACCGACAACCCCATCGTCACCGGTGCGCCGAACGTGGTGCATTACGCTGGGGTGCCGCTGGTCATGCCGGGCGGCGAGCGCATCGGCACCATCTGCGTCATCGACCACAAGCCCGGTCGGCTCGATGCGCACACCCGCGGCATCCTCGAGAACCTCGCGCGGGGCATCGTCAACGTGCTGCTACTGCGGGAAAGCGAGCGCACCCAGCGCGAACGTGCGCTCAGCGAGGCCAAGTTCAAGCTGATCGCCGAGGCCGTGCCGCAGATGGTCTGGTCCACCGGCGCCGACGGCGAACCCGACTATTTCAACCAGCGCTGGTACGACTTCACGGGCATGCCCACCGGCCGCGTGGGTGCCCAGGCGCTCAAGGACGTGCTGCACCCGGACGATCGCGTGCCTGCCTGGACCGCCTGGGAGCGCAGCGTGGCTTCGGGCCAGCCTTATGAATACGAGTACCGCCTGCGGCATGTCTCGGGTGAATACCGCTGGGCGCTGGTGCGGGCCCTGGCCGTGGCCGAGGAGCAGGGGGCGGTGGTGCGCTGGATGGGCACCTGCACCGACATCCAGGACCAAAAGCTCGCCCAGGAAGAGCTGCGCGCGGCCAGCCACCGCAAGGACGAGTTCCTGGCCATGCTGGCC
>CAYVGD010000233.1:0-4903 GCA_964450095.1 uncultured Polaromonas sp. | reverse complement strand
GAGCCAAGGCATCTTCCTCAACATCATCGTCGGCATCGTGGGTGCTTTCCTGGGCGGCCTGCTGATCTCGCCGCTGGTGGGCGTGGGCAACATCAATCAGGGCATCAGCGTCGGCTCGATCCTGGTGTCCCTGGTGGGCGCGATCATTCTGCTGGCCATCGTCAACCTCGTGCGGCGCGGCCGGGTGCGCTGAGGCTGATGGGGCGCCCACGGGCCGGCGCCAGCGGCCGCCCCCGCCCGTCTCACGCAGGATGGGTGTGCAGGGCGCAGGGGCCTTGGCTGCGCCTTCTCGTGGGGCCGTTCACGGTGGCCTGTGACACAGGACCGTCACGCGCAAAGCTGAGCGGCTGAGCACACTTGAGGAAGCCAGGCATGCACCAGCGTCCGGTCAACGCTGGACCGCAGACGAAGTGGCTCAGAGCGGGCCCCGCTGGGGCGCTCCAGCGACGCCGGGCGCGTCAGCTGCACCCAATCCTCAGAAGGATGCCAAGGGCCCGGTGGTCACGCCAGGCCCAGGACTGGGTGCTCGCCCCCCGGCCCAGGAGGACTCAGTGGCTCAGTGGCCGTGACCGCCGTGCGCGAGGCTGGCCGCGCCCAGCACCAGCAGCAGGCCCGTGGCCAGCCAGAACAGCTGGGCCAGGGTTTCACGGGTGGAGAGCTTTTTTTGCAACTGCGGCATGAGGTCGGCAAGCGCCACGTACATGAAGCTGCTGGCGGCCACCACCAGGAAGTACGGCAGGTAGCCGCGCAACTGGTCCACGAGGTAAAAGCCTGCGGCGCCGCCCAGCATGGTGAGCGCACCTGCCAGCGAGACCTTGATGACCGCCATGCGGCGCGAGGCACTGGTCTCGCGCACCACCGCCAGGTCGCCCATGTGGTGCGGCACCTCGTGCATCAGCACAGCCAGGGCGGCGAGCCAGCCGAGCCCCGGGTCGGCAATGAAGGCCGAGGCGATCAGCACCCCGTCTGAAAAACAATGCAGGCTGTCGCCCATGAGCACGGTCCAGCCCCCGGAGTGCACATGGACGCCGGGGTGGTGGTGGCCGTGCGCGTGGGCCTGGCCGGGGCGGTCGCCTTCACTGCGCGCTTCCTCAGGGCCATGGTGATGCTCGTGGCCGTGGTGCCAGAGTTCGGCCTTGTCCAGCAAAAAGAAAAACACCAGGCAGGCCAGCACGGTGGCCAGCAGGTGCGTGGGCGCTGCGCCGCTTTCGAAGGCCTCGGGCAACAGCAGGGTGAAGGAGGTGGCCAGCAAGGCGCCGGCAGCCAGGCTCAGCATGTGCTGCGTGTAACGCGACAACAGGCCAAAGCCCAGCAGTGCCGCGAGCCAGACGCTGCCGATGCCGGCCAGCAGGGTGGCCAGGAGAATGGCGGCCAGGGTCATGCGGTGGGTTCTTTTTCTTGCAAACAAAGGGCTGCCGAACCGGCAGCCAAAACCCGTGATTATCCCTGGGACGCCGAGCCGGCCCTCTCTGCCCCGCGCCCAGGTGGATGAGTCGGGACGGGGCCGCCTGGTGTCAGCCCTGCTGTGGACTGCGCAACCAGGCGATGGCCCGCTGGAAACCGTCCTCGGCGGGCTGCTGGCGATAGCTGGGGCGGTAGTCGGCGTGGAAGGCGTGGGGCGCGTCCGGATACACCACGAAGCGCGACTGGGCCGCGGCGCGGTTGCCCTGGCTGCCGGCCTGCGCCAGGGCCTGCTTCATCTGGTCCAGCGTGGCCACGGGAATGCCCGCATCGGCCGCGCCATACAGGCCGAGCACAGGGGCCTGGAGTTCGGCCGCGCCGTCCAGCGGATGGCGGGGCGTGAGCGGCGAAGGCTGGCCCACCAGCCGGCCATACCAAGCCACGCCGGCATGGACAGGCCGCTGCTGGGCATAGAGCCACACGATGCGGCCGCCCCAGCAGTAGCCGTTGATGCCCACGCGCCGTGCATCGCCGCCATGGGCGGTGGCCCAGCGCACCGCGCCGTCGAGGTCGGCCATGACCTGCGCGTCGGGCACCTTGCTCACGATTTCAGCCATGAGGCGCGGCACCTCGGTGTAGCTGCGCGCATCACCCTGGCGGGCAAAGAGATCCGGCGCCACCGCCAGGAAGCCGGCCCGGGCGAAGCGGCGGGCCACGTCGGCGATGTACTCATGCAGGCCGAAGATCTCCTGCACGACCAACACCACCGGCAGGTTGACGCCCGTGGCCGGTGCGGCGAAGTAGGCCGGCACCTGGAAGCCGTTGACTTCGAAGCGGGCCTCGCCCGTGCGCAGGCCCTCGGAGGGCGTGCGAATGGCGGTCTGCGCGGCAATCGGCATGACCGAGGCTGCATAGCCCACGCCCAGCGCCGCCCTGAGGGCGGTGCGCCGCGTGGCGCCCTCGGGTTGCGGAGCGCCCAGCAGGCTGTGGGCATCGGTGACGAGGTCGTGGTCGCGCATGGTGTCTCCTGGTTGTGTGCGTGCAGCTGATACGCGGGCACATCTTAGGCAGGCGCAGAAGATGAGCGGCGCAGTGGGTTACCGGCACGCAAGGCCTGCAGGTGCGAAGCGCGACGTCGGCACATCCTGGCGCGGGACATTGCCGTGGAGGTACGGCTCCTGCGGGGCACTCCCAGGGGCACTGCTGCGGGGCAAGCCCGTGCCTCTTCCGAAGCAGCCCGCCCCGCCGGTCCATGCGGCTGCAGCGGTAGCCGGTGCACCGCACATCGGCACCAATCCCCGTGGGAGGAAGGCTTCTGCGAGGCAAGCTGGCGCCGCTTCTGTGGGAGTCCCGACCTTCGTGAGATGCGGCCGGTGCTGCCGATGCAACCGCTGGGGCTGTGGTGACTGCTGAGGACGCCGCAGCCGCGGCCACAGGCTCGGCCGTGCACCCCGCTCAGGCCCGAGCGGAGGAGCGCCTGCCGCGCCCGCATGCCCGAAAGGGCGCCTGCCGCGGCAGCAAACCCATTGCGCGCAACAGGTTCTACAGGCGCACGGACGCAACGGCGGGATGGCCGCCGCAGTCAACGGCAGCGGAAGGCGCGCCAACCGCACACCAGCGCCTCAGCTCTACACCACCCTCAGTGCGCCTGCTCCCAGTTCGGACCGACGCCCACCTCGGCCAGGAGCGGCACCTTGAGGTCGGCGACGCTGGCCATGAGCCGCGGCACTTCTGCGCGCACCCAGTCCACCTCGGACTCGGGCACCTCGAACACAAGTTCGTCGTGCACCTGCATGATGACCCGCGTGGCGCGGTGCTGCTCATCGATGGCCTGCTGCACCTTGACCATGCTGAGCTTGATCAGGTCGGCCGCCGTGCCCTGCATGGGCGCGTTGATGGCCGCGCGCTCGGCCCCGCTGCGGCGCGGGCCGTTGGGCGAGTTGATCTCGGGCAGGTAGAGCCTGCGGCCGAACACGGTTTCCACGTAACCCCTGCTCTTGGCCGAGAGCTTGGTCTCGTCCATGTACTGCTTGACGCCCGGATAGCGCTGGAAGTACTTGTCGATGTAGGCGGCCGCGGCCTTGGTCTCCAGCCCGAGGGCCTTGGCCAGGCCGAAGCTGCTCATGCCGTAGATGAGCCCGAAGTTGATGACCTTGGCGTAGCGGCGCTGCTCGCTGGACACCTGGTCGAGCGCGACGCCGAACACCTCGGCCGCGGTGGCTCGGTGCACGTCCAGGCCCTCGTTGAAGGCGCGCAGCAGGGCCGCGTCGTCCGAGATGTGGGCCATGATGCGCAGCTCGATCTGCGAATAGTCGGCGCTTGCGATGACGCAGCCGGGCGCGGCGATGAAGGCCTCACGCACGCGCCGGCCCTCGGGCGTGCGGATGGGGATGTTCTGCAGGTTCGGCTCGTTGCTGGAGAGGCGCCCGGTCACCGCCACCGCTTGCGCGTAGTGCGTGTGCACGCGGCCGGTGCGCGGCAGCGCCAGGGCGCTGAGCTTGTCGGTGTAGGTCCCCTTGAGCTTGGAGAGGCTGCGGTGCTCCAGGATCTTGGCGGGCAGCGGGTAGTCCTCGGCCAGCTTTTCCAGCACCTCTTCGTCGGTGGACGGCGCGCCGGTGGCGGTTTTCTTCACCACCGGCAGGCCCAGCTTGGTGAAGAAGATCTCGCCGATCTGCTTGGGCGAGCCGAGGTTGAAAGGCTGGCCCGCCAGCGCATGGGCCTCGGCCTCCAGTTGCTGGATGCGGGTGCCCAGGTCGGCGCTCTGGCGGGCCAGCATGTTCGCGTCGATCAGCACGCCGTTGCGCTCGATGCGAAACAGCGCCTCGCTGGTCTGGATCTCGAGTTCGTAGACGAAGCGCAGCTTGTCGCTGGCCTCCAGCAGCGGCCAGAGCGTGCGGTGCACGTGCAGGGTCTGGTCGGCGTCTTCGCAGGAGTATTCGGCCGCACGGGCAATGTCCACCTGGTTGAACGTGATCTGCGAGGCGCCCTTGCCGCACAGGTCTTCGTAGCTGATGCCGCTGCGGCCCAGGTGCCGCTCGGCCAGGCTCGCCAGACCGTGGGGTCGGTGCACCTCCAGCACGTAGCTTTGCAGCATGGTGTCGTGCCGGTAGCCGCGCACCTCGATGCCGTGGTTGGCCAGCACATGCCGGTCGTACTTGACGTGCTGGCCCAGCTTGGCGCGGGATGCGTCTTCCAGCCAGGGCTTGAGCCGGTGCAGCACCTCGTCCAGCGGCAGTTGCTCGGGCGCGCCGGGGTAGTCGTGCGAAAGCGGGATGTAGGCCGCCTCGCCGGGCGTGGTGGAAAAGCTCAGGCCCACGATGCGGGCGCGCATCTCGTCGAGCGAGTCGGTCTCGGTGTCCAGGGCCACGAGCTCAGCAGCCTGGAGCCGCGCCAGCAGCGCATCGAAGGCGTCCCAGCTGAGGATGGTGTCGTACCGCAGCTGGCTCACCTGCTCGGCCAGCGGCTTTTGCTGGAGCTCCGGTGCATCGAAAAGGCCGGGGTC
>CAYVGD010000232.1:0-4923 GCA_964450095.1 uncultured Polaromonas sp. | reverse complement strand
TACGACCTGAGCAAGGGCCGCATCACCTTCCGCCACCTCGAGCCACGCACCGGCGGCCCTGCGCCCGCCTTCAAGCGCCGCCCGCGCTGAACCCCGGGCCTCACACGGGCCCACATTGACCTGTGCCTGGTGGGTGCACCCGCTGCCGGTGCACCCGAGGCGCAGCCGCCGGTTCGGTATCCGCCGCCCTTTGCGGTCGCCCGGGCGCGATGGACCCCGTTGCCCGGCAGGAGCCCAGGCGTCGCTGTCATTCGACGGCCTGCATCGTCGCACTGGGTCGTCACACTGCCAGGCCCATGCCCCTCAGGGCATGCTGCGCCTCAGAGCCTCAGAGCCTCCGCGCCCCTCCACCTTTCGCACCCCTCTGCATCTTGGACCCGGCAGGCCAGGCGTGCCGGCTACGCTTTTTGCCGGGTGCGCCAAGCACCGCCACCGCCCGCCTGAGCTGCGTCACCCGCTCACCGCCCGCTTGCCGCCCGCTTGCCAGCCGCACAGTTTTTGCCCGCCGATCTGAGGCGCCTTTCAATGGGTGGGACGCACGGCGCAAGGCCTGGGCCGGCAGGTGCCGACACGCGCTTGTCACAGATGAGCAATGATTACTTTTCGGTGAGCTTTGTAACTTTGTAAATAGAATGCTTGCAAAGAACAAACACCAGCTCTACCGATGCCGAAGCTGCTTGAAGAGGGAGACCGTGCGCGCAAAAGCACCCTGGCGCACCTGACCGATTGGATGGGCCTGGAGCACGTGGCGGCCGAGTCGGCTGCACCGCTGCGGTCTGGGCGCACCGCCTTCTACATTCCCGTTCGCGTGAAGTTCGCGATGGCGCTGCTGGCCTCCTTGGTTTGGGCAGCGCTGTCGCTGTATGCCGCGCAGGGCTGGATCGCCGACCTGAGTGAAGTGGTGGGCGAACTCACGGCCCACGTGGTGATCGCGGGCATCGCCGTGATTCCCGGCTTCATGAACGCCTTCCTGATGGTGAGCCTGCTGCTGGACAGGCGGCCCCGCGTTGAACAACCCACGACCGGGTTGCCCGGCATCACCATCCTGGTGGCGGCCTACAACGAGCAGGCGCACATTGCGTCCACCGTCGAGAGCATTGCCAACCAGGGCTACCCTGGTGACCTGCAGGTGATCGTCATCAACGACGGCTCGCGCGACGCCACCGCCGAACGCCTGGCGCAGCTGAAGTACCCCTGGCTGGAGGTGATCAACCTGCAGCGCAACGGGGGCAAGGCCGCCGCGCTCAACCAGGGGCTCAAGCGTGTCCGGCATGCGCTGACGCTCACGCTCGACGGCGACAGCTACCTGTACCGCAACGCCCTGCGCAACCTCGTGGGCCGCTACCTGAGCGATCCCCCTGGCACCCGCGCCGTGGCGGGCGCGGTGCTGGTGCGCAATTCGCGAAAGAACCTGGTCACGCAGTCGCAGGAGTGGGACTACTTCCACGGCATCGCGGCCATCAAGCGCATGCAAAGTTTCTACCACGGCACCCTGGTTGCCCAGGGCGCGTTCTCGCTCTATGAGACCGAGCTGCTGCGCCAGCTGAGGGGCTGGCCCGCCACCGTGGGCGAAGACATCGTGCTCACCTGGGCCATCCTCGAGCGCGGCGACCGCGTGGGCTACGCCGAGAACGCGTGCGTGTTCACCAACGTGCCCGAAACCTGGGGTCAGTTCATCCGCCAGCGCCAGCGCTGGTCGCGCGGCCTGATCGAGGCCTTCAAGGCGCACTGGCGCCTACTGGTCAAGCCGCGCATGCGCACGCTCTTCGTGTGGTGGAACCTGCTGTTTCCCTACCTCGATTTCGTCTACACGCTGGCTTTCGTGCCCGGCGTGCTGCTCGCGCTGTTCGGCATCTACTGGATCGCCGGACCCATGACCCTGCTCGTGCTGCCCATGGCCGCGCTGATCAACGGCCTGATGTTCCGCGTGCAGTCGCGCATGTTCAGGGAGCAGGGGCTGAAGGTGCGGCAGAACTTCGCTGGCTTCGTGTTCTACACGCTGTTCTACAGCGTGGTGCTGCAGCCGGCCTGCGTGGTGGGCTACCTCAGCGAGCTGCTCAACCGCCGAAAGCACTGGGGAACCAAGTGAAGCGCCTCCGCCAACCACTGGCCAGCCTCGGGCCCCTGGCCGTCACGCTGCTTCTGGCGCAGGCCGGGGCGGCGCATGCCCATGCCTCTGCCTTCCTGCGCTGGACCGAGGACAGCGAAGATTTTTCCGAGCGTTTTGCCACCGTGGGGTGGCGGGGCGCGGCCGGCGCCGGCCTGCGCGCAGGCACGGCCGACTACCGCGCACCCGGCTGGGGACGCAGCGGCAGCGTGCTGCTGGGCACTTACGAGTCGCGCCGCGAAACCCACCAGATCGATGCCAGTTTCGGTGCCGCCGAACTGGCGGGGCACACCCATGCCATCGGCCACCTGGACTACCTGCAGCGCGTGCGGCCGTCCACCGGCCTGGGGCTGAGCCTGGAGCGGCAGTACGTCACCTCGCGCCGCAGCATCGATGCGGGCATCACCTTCGACCATGCCGCGGCGGTGCTGGAGCACAGCTTCTCGCGCCAGCTGGAGGTGGGTGCCTCTTTGGGGCAGGCCCAGTTCTCCAACGACAACACCCGCACGCAACTGCGCACCCGCTGGAGTTACGAGCTGGCGCCCGACGCCGGCCGCTACGTGTATCTCAAGACCCGCCACTACGAGAACTCCAACCCCCGCCGGCCCGAGTACTTCTCGCCGCAGAGGCTGGGCGAGTGGTCGTTGGGCCTGGCGCTGCGCAGCCGCCTGAGCCCGGGCGTGGTGCTGGCCGCGGAAGGCGACTACGGTCGCCAGGAAACCGATGCTGCCTCGCGGCCGCTGTGGGGCTTGGCTGCGGCGCTTTCGTCGCCGCGCCAGCAGAAGATCCAGTGGCGTGTGGCCCTGCAGTGGAGCAATTCGGCAGCGTCGGCCACCGCAGGCAACCACTACCGCTTCAGCAGCCTCACCGCACTGGTGGGCGTGCCCTTCTGAGGCAGGCCCGCACGCTGATCGCCGGCAGGCTTCATAGCAAGCACACGGGCTGGGGTGGCTGGCTTCACACAGGCATGCCGCCGAAGGCTGAAAAGTACCGAGAGAAAATTCGTTGAAGCCGCCCGATGCGGGGCCGGGGCGGTGAGGCCGGACAGGCCCCTGACAGATCATGGATGGCAGGCGCTGCCTGCATGATGTGGAGCGGGCGATGGGAATCGAACCCACGTCTTGAGCTTGGGAAGCTCAGGTCCTGCCATTGAACGACGCCCGCCGATCTTGACTTGTAACTTCCGCATTCTAGCCAGCCGCGCCAGGCCCGGCCGGGCCTTCAGTTTTGGCTCAGCCTTTGTTTCTAGAATGGCGAGTGTGTCGACCTCCGCATTCCTCTCCCGACGGCGCGTGCCGTTCACCTTGCCCTGGTGGTTCCTTGTGCTTCTGGCGGCCTATGCGGTGCTTGAACTGTCGTTCAACCACCACCTGATGCAGGTGAGCGCGGGCGCCGACGCCGAGCTCCCGAGCATGGAGGACCTCGAATTCTGGGGCCGCCTCATTTCCGGCCTGGGCCTGGCGTTCTGGCTGATCCGCAGCATGCTCAGACGCCATGTGCCGGTGGCGCTGGCCATGCTGCTGAGCGTGGCCATCGGCGTGACGGCCATGTGGAACCTGCAGCGCTGGCTGATCGATGCCATCGTTGCGCGGGCCAGCGAAAGTGAAAAGCGCATGAGCCTGGTCGGCCAGCAGCTGGCGGGCGAGGCCCTGGCAGGGCGGGTGCAGGTGCGCGGCCTGCCGCTGGTGCAGCCCGAGCAACTGACCGATGCCAGCCGCCCGGCCTGGCGTGCGCTGCTGCCGGCCATCACCCTGGGCCTGGCGCCTCAAGACCTCCAGCCCACCGACCCGCAGGTGCTGCTGCGCGTGGGCCGGGCCACGCCCGTGGGCGCCGACGTCCTGCCCCAGCTGACCGAGGCCTACCGGCGCGTGGTGACCGTGCCGGTCGCGCTGGGGGTGTCGCTGATTTTTGGCCTGGCCAACCTGTGCCTGTTGCTGAGCCTGCTGGCCCAGCGGTGCCTGCCGCAGTTGTCTGCCCGGCGCTCGGCGTGGCTTCAGCGCAGCGCGTTCGCCGGCCTGCTGGCGCTGGCCCTGGCCTGGAGCTGGGTCCGCGCTGAAGACGGCAAGGAGCCCGCCGGCTTTCGCGAGGTGGCCCGGCCCGCGCTGCGAGCGGAGCAGCCGCTCCTGGCACCCTTCGTCGAGTGGAGCCTGCGTGCCGAGCCGGCCTGGCACGGTGCCACCCGGTGGGTGCACCTGAACCTGCTGGGCGACTACGGCTTTCGCCGCCCGGGCGTGGTCAGCGGCTTCAGCGTCTGAAGGCCGCAGGCCCCGTCGGGTGGGGCGCTCAGGTCGGTCTTGCAGGGCCGTTCAGCGCAGCACGTCACCCACGCAGAGGTACTTCATCTCCACGTACTCGTCGATGCCGTGCTGCGAGCCCTCGCGGCCCAGGCCCGACTGCTTGACGCCGCCGAAGGGCACGTGTTCGGTGGCCAGGACGCCCACGTTGATGCCCACCATGCCGTACTCCAGTGCCTCGCTCACGCGGAAGATGCGGCCCACGTCGCGGCTGTAGAAGTAACTGGCCAGGCCGAATTCGGTGGCGTTGGCCGCGTCGATGGCTTCCTGTTCGGTCTTGAAGCGGAACACGGGCGCCAGCGGGCCGAAGGTTTCCTCGCGCGCGCACAGCATCTGGCTGGTGGCGCCGGCGATCACCGTGGGCTCGAAGAACTGGCCGCCCAGTGCCTTGCCGCCGGTCACCACGCGGCCGCCCTGGGCCACGGCGTCGTCCAGATGGCGCTGCACCTTGTCCACGGCCGCAGGTTCGATCAGCGGGCCCTGCACCACGCCGTCTTCAAAGCCGTTGCCCACCTTGAAGGC
>CAYVGD010000231.1:0-4936 GCA_964450095.1 uncultured Polaromonas sp. | reverse complement strand
GCAATGATCTTCTTCTGCGCGGCGTCCAGGCCGTCCCAGAACTTCTTGCTGATCACCACCGACTGCGGGTTGTACTGGTGGTTGGACAGCACCACGTGCTTTTGCACCTCGAAGAACTTGTTGGCGTTGATCACGGTGAGCGGGTTTTCCTGGCCGTCGATCGCCTTTTGCTCCAGCGCGCCGTACACCTCGGGGAAAGGCAGCGGCGTGGGGTTGGCGCCCAGCGCGCGCACCCAGTCCACGTTGATCGGGTTGGGGATCACGCGCAGCTTCAGGCCTTCCAGGTCTTCGACCCGGGCGATGGGTCGCTTGCTGTTGGTGATGTTGCGAAAGCCCAGCTCGAAGTAGGCCAGGCCCACGATGCCCTTTTCCTGCAGCTTGTCATGCAAGCGCTTGCCGATGGGGCCGTCGACGATGGTCTCGGCTTCCTTTTCGCTGCTGAACAGGAAGGGGAAGTCGTAGATCGCGAATTCCTTGACCTGGCTGGCGAAGATGCCCGAGTTCATGGAAGACATCTCGAGCGTGCCGCCCTGGATGGCCGACACGTTGGCCTGGTCGCTGCCCAGGGTGCCGCCGGGAAACAGGTTGACCTTGATCTTGCCGCCCGACTTGGCCTGCACGATCTCGGCGAATTTCTCCATGCCCAGCACGATGGGATGACCCTTGGGATTCTGGGTGGCGAACTTGATGGTCTTTTCCTGGGCGTGGGCCACGGTGCCAAAAGCGGCCACGGCCACGGCGGCCACCAGGGCCTTGAGCGTCAGACGTTTCATGGATGTCTCCTTCAGGGTCACGAGTACGCGGTCAAAACGGGGCGATGCGCGGCGTACCGGGCGCGCGCCGCCCC
This sequence comes from uncultured Polaromonas sp., assembly GCA_964450095.1. GTDB lineage: Bacteria > Pseudomonadota > Gammaproteobacteria > Burkholderiales > Burkholderiaceae_C > Polaromonas. The sequence continues at coordinate 4,089 of CAYVGD010000231.1, read as the reverse complement.
ATGGAAATCGGTCAGTTGTAGAGCCAGCGGGCAGGCACCATGACCAGCTCGGGGAACAGCACCAGCAGGAACAAGATGGCGAACTGCGCCACCATGAATGGCAGGACGCCGCGGGTCACCTCGTCCATGCCCACCTTGCCCACGCCGGCCACCGTGTTGAGCACGGTGCCCACGGGCGGGGTGATCAGGCCGATGGCGTTGTTGATGATGAACAGCACGCCGAAGTACACCGGGTCGATCCCGGCGGCCTTGACGATGGGCATGAGCACCGGGGTGAGAATCAGGATGGTGGGCGTCATGTCCATGGCCGTGCCGACGGCGATCACCAGCAGCATGATCATGAACATCAGCAGCTTGGGGCTGTCCAGGAAGGGCTGCAGCAGGCCGATGACCTGGTCGGGCAGCTGGGCCACGGTGATCAGCCAGGCCGAGACCATGGCCGCGGCCACCAGGAACATGATCACGGCCGTGGTCTTGGCCGCGTTCAGAAACACCCGGTAAAGCTGGCTGAACTTGAGCTCGCGGTAGATGAACAGCGACACCACCAGCGCATAGACCGCGGCCACCACGGCCGCCTCGGTGGGCGTGAACACGCCGAACTTCAGGCCCACGATCACGATCACCGGCATGCCCAGAGCGAAGGTGGCGTCCTTGAGCGCGCCAAGCACCTCGCCGGCGCTCTTACGAGGCGGGGGCGTGACGTTTTCCTTGCGCACCAGCCACCACCAGGTCACCCACAGCGCCACGCCCAGCATGAGGCCGGGCGCAATGCCGGCCATGAACAGCTTGGACACCGACACGTTGGCCGCCACGCCGAAGATCACGAAGCCGATGGACGGCGGGATGATGGGCGCGATGATGCTGGCCGCTGACAGCAGGCCCGCCGAGCGCGCCTTGTCATGGCCGGCGGCCACCATCATGGGCAGCAGCAGCGCCGACAGCGCCGCCGCGTCGGCCACGGCCGATCCCGAGAGGGCCGCCATGATGAGCGCGGCCACGATGGCCACATAGCCCAGGCCGCCGCGGATATGGCCCACCAGACTGAGGGCGAAGTTCACGATGCGCTTGGACAGGCCGCCCGCGTTCATGATCTCGCCGGCCAGCATGAAGAAGGGCACGGCCAGCAGCGGGAAGCTGTTGGAGCCTTCAATGAGGTTCTGCGCCAGGATCTGCGCATCGAACATGTCCAGGTGCCACATGAGCGCGGCACCGCACAGCAGCAGTGAGAAGGCGATCGGGATGCCCAGCGCCATGGCGCCCAGCAGCGAGCCTAGAAAAACAGCAATCGTCATGTCAGGCCCCGGCTCAGTGTTTGGGTGCGTGCGGCTCGTGCGGCACGTCTTCGCTTTCGCGGATGCCCACCAGCTCGTCCTCGCTCAGGCGGCCGGTGACCAGGCGCGCGAAGTCATGCAACAGGATCAGGCCGCCCAGGACGGCGCAGAAGGCGCCGGAGGCGTAGAAGATCGCCATGGAGGCCTCCATGACGGCGCTGGTGGTGGTGAGGTTGATCTGCACCTGGGTCCAGGCGCCCTGGAACATCAGCCAGCAGATGAACAGCATGGCCAGGTGGCCCACGCCCAGGCAGAACTTCTTGCCCGCCGGAGACAGGCGCGACACCAGCGTGTCGGTGCCCAGGTGCGCGCGCTCACGCAGGGCAACGATGCCGCCCATGAAGGTCATCCACACGAACAGCCAGCGCGACAACTCCTCGGACACCGTGATGCCGGAGTTGAACGCGTAGCGCAGCACCACATTGGTGAAGACCAGCAACACCATCAGGGCCAGGCTCAGCGCCATCAGCCAGGAAAGGACGCGGCAGTAGCCGCCAATGAAACGGTCGAGCACGGACGCCAGACTCCCAAATCTAAGAAACCGTGAATGTACCAACTGGTTAGTTTGCCGCGATAAGTGGAAACCCGTAACGCTGGAAGGGTCGACCTCGGGTCCTCAGCGCCGCAGGAAGCGCACCACCATCTCCACGATGCTGGCGCGCCGCATGGCGCGGGCGGCCGGCGCGGTGAGGTCTCGCTTGAAGATCTGCCCGAAGCTGTACTGGTTGGAGACATTGAAGAACGCCAGCGCCGAGATGGAGGCATGGATGTCCACCGGGTCCAGTCCTTCGCGGAAACGACCCTCGGCCACGCCCCGGGCATAGAGGCGACCGATGGCCGAGATGGCCGGCACGTTCAGTTCCTGGATGATCTGGCTTTGCGCCAGGAACTTGCCGCGCTCGATGTTCTCGTTCATCACGATGCGGATGTAATCCTCGTGCGAGCAGTGGTGGTCGAAGGTGAATTCCACCAGGCGGCGCAGCGCCTCCTCGGGCGAGAGGTTGTCCAGCGTGAGTTCGGCCTCGATGCGGCGCATCTCGCGGTAGCTGTGCTCCAGCACGGCCAGGTACAGGCCTTCCTTGCTGCCGAAGTAGTAATAGATCATGCGCTTGCTGGTGCGCGTGGCGGCGGCGATCTCGTCGATGCGCGCACCGCTCAGCCCCTTGTCGGCGAACTCGCGCAGCGCCACTTGCAGGATGCCGGCCATGGTGCGCTCCGGGTCGTGCGCCCGGGTCGGCGGCAGCGCGGGCTCGGGCGAGGAGGCCAGTCCCCGCTTGAGCGCCGGCCGCGCAGCCACCGGGCGCTTTGCCGGTTTGACCGGCTTGCCCGGCTCACCGGGTTGACCCAGTTTGTCCAGCATGCCTGGCCTGTCCTTCGAACCCGCCTTTCCAGGCTGGGCAACCTGGCCGCCGCGGGGCGGCCGGGCGGGCTGGCGGAGCGGGGCAGCGGCGGCCGACGCCGGCCCGCTGGCGCTTTCCGCAGGGGGCTGGGCGTCGTGCGCCGCAGCGCGTGCACGCTTGCGTGCCGGCGCTGCAGCAGAATGTACCAATCGGTTCATTCCGGAAGTATAGAAGCCGCATCCACCACCTGCTGCGGCACCCGGGCAAACCCCGAGGCGCTGGCGAGCCACCAGCCCCGCTGCCGGCCGGCGCGGCCGCACCCGGCCTGCGGGCTCAGGCCAGGCGGCTTTCCCGGCCCTTGAGCAGCGCCACCAGCGTGCGGTTGACGGGCACCTCCAGCCCCAGGCGCTCGGCGTGCCGCACCACCGCGCCGTTGACGAAGTCGATCTCGGTGCGCGAGCCCTTCTCCAGGCTTTGCAGCATGGAGGTCTTGAAGTCCTCGCCCAGGCCGGCCCCGGCCTCGCGCCAGGCCCACTGCGCATCGGCGATCGAGAGCGCAATGCCCTGGGCCCGGGCCACGGCCATGGCCTCGCGCACCGCGGCGACGCCCACCGCCTCCAGTTCAGGCTGTCGGTACAACGGACCGTAGGCCAAGCCGGTGAGCGCGGTGATCGCTCCCGTGGCCACGTTGATCAGCAGCTTGTCCCAGATGGTGCCGTGGATGTTCGTGCTCACGCGGGTGGCCAGCCCAGCCGCCGTGAAGGCCTGCGCCAGCTGCTCGATGCGGGGGCTGGCCCGCCCGTCCAGCTCGCCCATGTGCGTGGGCTTGCCGCGGTAGCCGGCGATCACGTGGCCAGGCGCCACGGGGCTGCCGCCCACGAAGGTGCGCCCGACCAGGATGCGCTCGGGCGCCACGTGCCGCGCCATCACCTCCTCGTGGCCCACGCCGTTCTGCAGCGACAGCACTGGCGTCTGCGGCCCCAGCAGCGGCGCGGCCGAGGCCATGGCCTCGTCGGTATGGAAGGACTTGACCAAGAGCAGCACCAGGTCCGCAGGCCCCACCTCGGCCGGCGAGGCGGACGCACGCACGGCCACGCGCCTGTCCTGGCCGTCCACCCGCAGCACCAGGCCCTGCTCGCGCAGCTGCGCGACCCGCTCGGCATGGCGGTTGATCAGCCACACCTCGTGGCCGGCCTCGGCCAACACGCCGCCCATGGCGCAACCCAGGGAGCCGGCCCCCAGCACTGCGATCTTCATGCGTCCATCCTTGTCGTTGTGTTGCAAAAGCCGAGATTCTGGGGTCGCCGCGGAACCCCTGCATTACTTTTGTTTTTGTCACGAATCCCTGCCGCTGAGCGGCAGGAATCATTGGCGCGGTATGAAATACAGTGCTGATCCATGTCATCCCACACTTCACC